>JANOBN010000366.1:0-29131 GCA_031411675.1 Bacteroidota bacterium
GTAAAACTGCAACTGTTGCAAATATCACTTAATAACAAATTGAAAGCAAATCACAACTCTTGATGTCGATACTTCCAGGTAATGTTAACTGTTGCAAATATCACTTAATAACAAATTGAAAGCAAATCACAACAGATACTATTGACTCCATGACTGAAGTACAACTGTTGCAAATATCACTTAATAACAAATTGAAAGCAAATCACAACGCCAGGTGAGTAGTTGCAGGAGCGCCACCACTGTTGCAAATATCACTTAATAACAAATTGAAAGCAAATCACAACTTGATCTTACTTTGCAGTGGCTGGCTCATGACTGTTGCAAATATCACTTAATAACAAATTGAAAGCAAATCACAACTCCGGTTGCATTTCGTTATGTGAGTTATGAACTGTTGCAAATATCACTTAATAACAAATTGAAAGCAAATCACAACTATTTTGCTCGCATAATCCGTTTTCTCTTTACTGTTGCAAATATCACTTAATAACAAATTGAAAGCAAATCACAACCATTGAAGGAATAAAGCTTTACACTTATACACTGTTGCAAATATCACTTAATAACAAATTGAAAGCAAATCACAACTATTGCGGCGAACACTTCTTTAATGGTTAAACTGTTGCAAATATCACTTAATAACAAATTGAAAGCAAATCACAACTAGTTAGTGGTTTGGAAGGGTGGTTGAAAGACTGTTGCAAATATCACTTAATAACAAATTACTCATTTGTGTTTTGTAATTTATTGAATTCGTGAGTTCGCTTCGCTCAGTTGAAGGCAAGTCCCCCAAGACTAAAATTTTAAATCCTTACTTTAAGTCGGCCATTTTTAAAATACTTGATAATAAAGTGGAGTTTCTTCTGATTGGTGGTTACGTTGTAAACTTTATTCAGGTCGGGTCAGTCTGATGAATTTGTCTTGCTAGGAAAAGTGTTTCCAGGTAAAAATAATTGGAAGAGCCTTGATTGTTATTGAAAAAATATTTATAAGATATACTTGTGGATACGCTCCAAAATAGATACAAACACTACTATCAATTAAAACCCACACTGTAAAGGCAATTATAATAGCATTGGGCCCAGCGTTCTTTGTTTTTAAATGGATATCGAGCAATGAAAGCAAGTAAAATGTAACAACAAGCAATTGTACCTCCTAAAGGTCCGTAGATAAAGGTGCGAAACTGATCTGCTTCCGTAGGAAATTCAGAACTGTGCCAAAATAGTTTAGCAAGCATTTGGTTATAAGATTGAAAAAGGAAGTTATTTCCTGAGAGGGCAAATGCGATACCTGCCATTGCAAAAACCAAACTCGTATAGAATAGCCATTTCTGCCAAAATAAAAATGAAGATTCTTTTGTAGTTGTCATAATCTATTAAGTTCTCTATGCGGTTGTTGAAGCCTCTCCGAGGCTATATATAAACAGGTGATTGGATTAACTCGTTGCAGTTATTTGTTGCAAATATCATTAAAAAAAGATGCGCATTGGTGTTTTGCAAATTATTGAATTCGTGAATTCGCTTCGCTAGGTGACCTATGCAACTTTCTAAAGTTTAATTTCATTGTATGATAATGGATAATGTTAATACGCTCAAACAAATCGTAAATTTTATATGTTGCGAATGCGCGAATACTAAAATTTGAAAAATAAAAATGAGCAAAGAAAATCACATATGGAAATTTTAGATGATGCAGAAATAGCTATGCGCTTTATCAAAAACCATACATTCAATAAGTTGACTTTCCATCAAATAAAATATTTTCATAAGTGTTGAAGGTTAAAAACCACTTTTTAAAAAGAACCCGCAAAGTTTACTAAACTCTGCGGGTTCTTATGTTTAATTAAGGTGCAGTAAAATCAAATGTTGTTACCGGCCCTACAGTAATGGGTAGCTTACTCCATGTTTCAACAAACGTTCGTCCGCGTATCGATAAAAAGTAAGTGCCACCATAGAGTGCCGGAGGAAATGAAAAATATCCCCATCCATTAATATTAAGAACACCTGTGGTTGTTGTAATAATCAAAACAGGATTAAACTGATCATGAAACTCCACTATCACGCTATCCGATTTCAAGGTGTCGGTGCTTAAACCAGAATTGTTGAGCACATCTTCCATCTTGCCGGAACCTATATAATAACCTTCTATCAATGCTCTCAGATTTAATAAACCACAAGCATTTACAGTGATAATTACATTCTGTATGTGAGAACAACCATTGTTGGTTAACGTTATAGTATAAGTAACATTAACAGGAGCAGCTGTGGTATTTATAAGTGTTTCGGTAATTGCTGCACCACTTCCACTGCCGGCCGCATTACTTATTCCTGCAACAGCAGCACGGGTCCAGCTAAAGGTGATTCCCGGAATAGAACTAGTGGCTGTATAAGTAGTGGGTATACCGCTGCAACGGGTTTGCGTTAAGCTGCTGTTCAATGTTGGTATTGCACTTACGGTAATTTGCTGTGTTGCTGTATCCTTACAGCCTTGTGAATTGGTGCCAATTACAGTATAAGTGGTTGTACCAGGCGGCGTAACATTTATGGAGGCGGTGGTCGCTCCTCCGGGTTGCCAGGAATAGGTGAGTGCTCCGCTGGCAAGAATGGTGGTACTTCCTCCGGTGCATAACGTTGCTGTTGGAATAACCGATGTTGTAACATTTGGTACAGGGTTCATTAGTATAGTAAAGTTTTGTGATTTTGTACAGCCATTAACTCCGGTTGCTGTAACAGTATAAGTAGTTTGCACTACAGGATTTACAATTACCGGTGACCCGTTTAAATTACCCGGCTCCCAATGATAGGTAATGCCGGCACCGCTACCGGTTAATGTAACTGCTCCGCCGGGACAAACAATTCCGGGACTTGCACTACCTGTTATTGTAGGTTGAGGATTAACTGTTACTGTAACATTCTGCATATTGGAGCAGCCATTTGCTAAAAGCGTAATAACATACGTTATGTTAACCGGACTAGCAGTAGTGTTCACCAATGTTTCAGTTATTACAGATCCGCTTCCGCTGCCTGCAGCATTACTTATACCTGCAACAACAGCACGTGTCCAACTAAATGTGGTGCCCGGTGTTGCGCTTGTAGCTGTGTACGTTCCGGAAACACCGCTGCAGCGGGTTTGTGACGGAGTACTACTTAAAGCAGGTATTGGATTAACAACAACAGCGTTAGTAGCAACTCTTGATGTATTCGTACAGCCGGTAATAGAGCTGGTAATTTGTGCATAATAGGTAAAGGTGTTGGCAGTTGCAGGAGTATGTGATTGCGGGTTGCCGTTACCAAGGTTTGATCCGCCACCCGGTGCATTATACCAAACTACAGATTGACCGGAGACAGATTGATAAGGGGCTTTAAAACCGGTAATAACAATGGTGCATGCGCCGCCGATATTATCAGCTGAGTATGCCTGAAAACTGAATGTTTGGCCGGCAGTTACCATTAAATTGAAGGTGCCACTTTGTGTTTTTGATGCTCCATTTTGTGCAATAAATCCGGGGAAAACAATACCGGTTCCTCCGTTAATTGAATATTTCGGATAATCATATTGAGGACCGTCAACTGTTGAATAACTCCAATTGAATGTTACCACCCCGGAACATGGAATGGTAATGGTGTAACCTGTAGTACCTGCCCCTGATAAACCATTACTGGAGGTCATTGAAATTTGGTTTGGAGGTGTGGCTGTAACAGTCCCATTGGAATTGGTCAATGTTGTGGTCCAGAGTGAAGGGGCATAAGTTCCTGCAAACCCGGATTGTATTCCTCCGAAACACTGATTACCTGCAGGCGGAACATAGGTCAGATTAACATTGGATCCAACACAAAACGATGCCGGAGTTGCGGTTGCCGAACCTAATAATGGTAAGGGACTAACATTCACTGCGGCAGATGCAACAGAAGTACATCCATTAATATCCGTTGTGGTAACATTATAAATCGTGTTGGAAAGCGGAGCAGCTTTTGTTGGCGAAACAAATGAATTAATCATATTGGTATTAGGTGACCAAACCAAAGATGTAATACTGTTTACCGCATCATAAACTACTTCCCCGTTCCAAACCCTGGGTGATGCAGCAAAACTATAAGCACCAATACCTGTGCCTCCGTGACCCACTGTAATAGCGATATCCGGATTGCTTACGAAGACAGTTCCTACAGCGGTTAAACCATTCGTATAATTTGCAGTACCATTACACACTACCATGAAGCCATAGGTCTGACCGGAGGCAATGGAAAGGGTTGTGGTAATCGGAATAGTGGTAAGATTACCGATACCTGCAGGAGTAATGGTAACAGTTGCCCCTAATTTAGTCCAGCCTGCCGTTCCTGTAAAATTTGTATTTCCATATCCACCCGGTTTATACCAAACTTCCGCTTGTGTTGCTACACCAACGCTGATGTTCATCTTAAAACCCCTGATGATAACAGGTTTCGAGGTAATAATGTTGAATGCATTTCCCCCGTTTGAATTACCACCTGCTACTGTAGTAAATAACGAATCTGCTTCATTCACACTAGCCGTAACGTTTAATTGTGCTGAATCACCCGGACATATGGATGTTGGTGAAACTGTTGTTGTTAAACTTGCCGGTGGATTTACATAGAGTATCTGGTAGGCTGTATCCTTACATCCATGGATATCGGTAACAATTGCTCTGTAATTGGTAGTAGAATATGGTCCGGCAACAGGATTTTGAATAAAAGTGCTACTTAAACCACTACTTGGATTCCATGCATAGCTGGCAATTGAATTAGTAACCGTGTAATCAATTTGACCATTGAAAACACGGGGGCTATTGATAAAATTGAAACTGCCTCCAAAACCTGTTCCTCCATGTCCTTCTGTTATTTCCAGATCAGGGTTACTGTAAGCGACCGTGCCAACTGCCGTTCCGTTTGAATAATTGTTACTTCCTTTACTTATAACTGCCATTCCGAAGGTCGCACCGGCCGGTATCGCTAAATTAGTTGAGGTTGGAATTAAAGTCAATGCACCTGCACCTGCAGGACTTATTGGAACCGTATTTCCAAGTTTGATCCAACCTGCACTACTGATGACGTTAGCATTACCATAGGGTGATGTTTTATACCACACTTCGGCTGAATCTCCTGAAGTAATATTCATTCTTACATCAGTTATAGTGATGCTGTGGAGAGCATGAACATCGAATATATTCCCTGCAAATCCATTGTTGCCAACCAGTGTGGTAAATAAAGATTGAGAGCTATTTGGTGCAGAGGTTGTAAGATTTAATTGCGAAGACCCCCCTGCACAAATAGAAGCAGGAGTAGCTGATGTACCAGTGATAGTTGGATTTGGATAAACATATAACGTGACCGTACCAGTGCCAACACAACCATTTCCATCCGTTGCATTTAAAGTATAGGTAGTTGTACCGGAAGGAGTGGCAGTAGTTGGAGAAGTAGTTGCACTTGAAAGTGAACCGGAAGGCGACCACAGGTAACTCACATAATTTACACTGTATTCAACGGTGCCGTTAAATACCCTCGGTGAAAGCGTAAAATTAAATGTGCCTCCAAATCCATTTCCACCATGCCCCTCTGTAATATATAAATCCGGGTTGCTTGCTGCAATTGAACCTACGGTTGTTCCGTTTGTATAAAAATTGTTTCCCTTGCAAAGTATAATAATACCATAAGTGGAACCGGCTGAAATTGACAAATCAGATGTAGTTGGTATGGTTGTTAAATTACCCGGTCCGGCGGAAGTTACAGCAACTGTTGCCCCTAATTTTGTCCACCCTGCATTACTGGTTATATTAGCATTTCCATAACCACCGGATTTGTAGTACACCTCTACGGAATCCACACCAAGTTGCATGTGCATTTTGAAATCCTTAATAGTAATCGAATTATAGGCATGAATATCAAACGCATTTCCTGCCAATCCATTTCCACCCGCTAAAGTGGTTAACAACGAATTTATGGTTGAATTGGTTCCGGCTGATAAAGTAGTTGATTGACCCGGACATAACTCATCGTCTGATATAGTGGGAGTAACAGTAGGAATGGGATTAACAGTTATTGTTTTAACTGCAGTACCGGTGCACTGTTCTGCATTGGTGCCGATTACAGTATATGTAGTAGTGACATTTGGATTAACAACTTTGGTAGTACCAGTGCTACTTATCGGAGAACTCCAACTATAAGTAGTAGCACCGGAAGCCGTTAAAGTTACCGTTCCCCCGGGACATACATCTGTAAGCGATGCACTAATACTAACCGGAAGAGGGGCAGGTACTACATAGGCAGCTCCAACACCTACTGCCCGCCATGCATTGGTAGTTTGCACTACTTCATTACTGCAATCACCATATCGATCTTTGGCCTTTTGGATTGACATCGCACGTGCATTGGTATATTGATCACTGGATGAAAGTGCTATCATACAATCGTAGGCAATTAACCTTGCTTTATCAATTCCAATTCCGGTTACACTAAAAGCATTGCCATTATCGTTGGTACCTGAGCCACCAACAGAAAGTAGATAAAACCAATAATTCTGTACCCCGCTGTTAGTATGCACACCACCGTTATCTGAAGCTCCGGTGTACCAATTAGTGCCAAGATAAGTGTCAGGGTCTCCTTTTGCATTTGGATTTATAAAACTTCTGTTACCTCCGCCTATTTCATTGCGATGAATCCAATCTGCCGACCCCAAAGTATATTCTTCAACTGCTTCACCAATACAATCAGCAAAAGACTCATTCAAAGCTCCTGATTCATAAGAGTAAGTAAGATTGGAAGTAAAATCTATTACTCCGTGGGTATGTTCGTGACCACAAACATCCAATGTAACATATGGACTCGCGCCGGTACTGCTACCGCCGAATGAAGTTGCAGACCCGGTCCAGTAAGCATTGCCGGTATAACCCGGATTAAGGTAAGTAATAAAGTCGGCTCCAGCACCATCATATCCTTCACGAGTATGTATACCTGAATAATAATCTCTCGTTTGTTTAGAGCCAAAATGTGCCTGCGCAATATAATTCCCTAAAGCAGTATTTGGCCATGCGTTATCAGCATCAGTATAAAAAGTGGCTCCTACCCCGTTATCATTCCCATTGCCGTTATACGTTAAAATTTGAGCTGAATTACAATTGCTCACTGATCGATAACTTCCCGCGGTTAATTGTGTATATATTGTTCTTGCACCATTCCAAAGGGTAGTACTGGTTCCTCCGCTGCAATTGAAGGTTAATGGAATCCTATTAAACACCTCGCCACTGGTTGCGTCAATATATACTTTATAAGATTCTGTTTGTGGATTTACATGTATACTATACAACCAACATAATCTAAAAGTCATTTCCAAATGCGCGCCGGGTAGTGGTGCTAATATTAACTCACCTTTGGGCTGATAAGTAGCGTTTGGATCTTTTTTAATTTGTTTATACTGCGCCTCCGCTTCCTCATTCAGCCATAAATAATCGGTTGAATTTATTTGCTTCAAAGCTTTTTGTAATCCTTCTTGTTCTGCAACATTTATTATTGTATTCAAAGGTGGAGTTGTCATATACCGCCCACTGATATATTTAATTCGTCCTTCCTTTTCGTGAATCACCATTTCTGCACCTTGTGCCTTTATTTTATTCACATATTGCTGGTATCGCGTCATCGTTATACCCACGTCATTCGTTTCCTGACGAACTTCTTTCATTTCACTATTGGGCGCCAGATTTAGTATTGACAAATAATTAGCAATAAAATCAGCCTTCGATATACTTACTCCGCTTTTGATAGTAAGAAACTCTTGTGTTGAATTGGACTCAGCAATATCGCTAAAAACCTTCTTGTTTAATGGTTGCGCATTGGTTGTGAGCAATACGCAAGTTAATAATTGCAATAGCAGCAATCGTGTAATGATTTTTTTCATGGTATGGTGAATTAGTGGTTAAAAACATGGTTGGTGTTAAAAATTAACAATTAAAAATTAATGGACGAAAACTAAAAAAAATAATTCATCCCTGCAACTATTAATTTCTTAGAGGAAGTTTGGCTTATAAAGTGTCCCAGTGTTATTCTGGTTCATTAGAATCAGTCAACAAGCAATAAACCTTAAAAATCCGGATAATTTAATGTGGTACAGGGGTAATTCCTCATTAACACCTTAATGTTTATTTAAATCATCATTTCGCTCTTATCGCCTTTGTCTATTCGGTATTTTTGCCCTTCATTTTAAACCTTATCCTATGAAAATTATTGTTCCTATGGCAGGTATGGGCAAACGGATGCGCCCTCACACCCTCACTACTGCCAAGCCACTGATCCCTGTGGGCGGAAAGCCTATTGTTCAGCATCTAATGGAAGATATCATCCGTATGTGTAACGATAAGGTGGATGAGATTGCTTTTATCATTGGTAATTTTGGTAAGGAGGTAGAGCAGAATCTGATTAAAATTGCAGAATCGCTGGGTGCTAAAGGAACGATTTACTATCAGGATACCCCATTGGGTACAGCGCATGCAATTTTATGTGCCGCCCCTTCTTTAAGCGGCAATATGGTAATTGCTTTTGCTGATACGCTGTTTAGTGCCGATTTTGTGGTGCCTAAGGATTGTGATGGCGTTATCTGGGTAAAACAGATAGAAGATCCGCGTCAGTTTGGTGTGGTGAAAGTGAATGCAGATGGGATTATTACTGATTTTGTCGAGAAGCCAAAGGAGTTCATCTCTGACCTGGCCATCATTGGTATTTACTATGTTACCGATGGTGATAATTTGAAGAAGGAGTTGCAATATCTTATTGATAACGACATTAAAGATAAAGGGGAGTATCAGCTTACCAATGCACTGGAAAACATGAAGAGCAAGGGCCTGAAACTGAAGGCAGGCAAAGTGGATGAATGGCTGGATTGTGGAAATAAAGATGCTACCGTTTACACTAATAAACGGGTGCTGGAAATTAAAAATCCAAAATCTCATATTGATTCTACTGCAAAACTGGTTAACAGCACCATCATAAATCCCTGCTACATCGATGCAGGTGCTGTAATTGAAAATTCTGTAGTTGGTCCGCATGCCTCTGTGGGAGCAAAAACAAGCATTTCCGGCTCTGTGGTCAGCAACAGCATTATTCAGACTAATGCCGTTATTTCAGGTGCCGTGGTTGAAAATTCTCTTATCGGGAACTACGCTGCATTGAAAGGCAAAGCGCAGGATTTGAGTATGGGCGACTATTCAACTGAGGGATAATTCCGGTTAATGCCTGTGTCCGGCGGCAATACAGCAATAAGCGTTAATTTTGACGTTTATTTTAGAAAGCACTCATTCATGAAATTAAAAAAATACAGTTCCCTGTTTCTCTTACTTCTTTTATTGCAGGCTTGCAAACCCGGCGGTAAAGTCACTGCAGTAAAATCTACCAGTAAAGATGCCAATACCGGTGTAACTGATGAAAAGCAGGTAAGTATTCAGTATAATTATTACAATGCAGTGAAAGAAAAGCTGCTGGGTAATCAGGAAAAGGCAACGGAATTATTTTCACAGGTGCTGCGCCTTGATCCGGATAACCATGCAGCGATGTATGAATTGGCTTCTATTTATAGTGAGAAGAATAAACTGAATGATGCATTACATTTTGCAAAAAGCGCAGCAACATTAAATCCCGCCAATGAATGGTATCAGTTGTTACTGGCAGATATATATAATCATTCCGGACGATCTGATGATGCCACTAAAATTATTGAGCAGCTTGTAAAAAGTCATCCGGAGCGTATTGACTATCAGTTTCAACTGGCAGATGCCTTGTTGTACTCCGGAAAAATGTCGGATGCTATAAAGGTGTATGATAAACTGGAAGAAAGTATTGGAACCAGTCGTGAGCTGACCATGCAGAAACAGCGTATTTATCTGAAGATGGGTAAAACAGATAAAGCAGCAGAGGAAATTGAAAAGTTCATCCAGGCAAACCCGGCAGATCCTGATGGCTACAGCATGCTTATTGATCTTTATCTGGCTAATAATATAAATGATAAAGCGCTGGAAGCAATTAAGAGATTACAGGCGATGGATCCGCAAAATCCGCGTGGTGCGCTTGCCATGGCAGAGTATTACAGAAGCACCGGTGAGAAGGATAAATCATTTGAAGAATTAAAAAAAGCATTTGCATCACCATTGTTAAACAGTGATATTAAACTTACTATTCTTACCTCCTATCTTCCATTGGCAGGACAAAACGAAGAGATGTTATCACAAGCATTAGAGTTGAGCAAACTACTTGCAGAAAATCATCCTAACGAAGCCAATGCACATGCTGTATATGGTGATTTCTTAACCATTGCAAAAAAATACAACGACTCCCGCGAACAATATCGTGCTGCTTTGGAAATTGACGGGAAAAACATGCAGGCCTGGACACAACTCTTAATTACGGAATCAGAGTTGCGTGATTTTAAAGCGATGGAAGAAGAAAGTGCCGATGCACTGGAGCTCTATCCTGAGCAAAGTGTTTTCTATCTATTCAGTGGCATTGCATTATTACAAAATAACAAACTGGATGAAGCAGCAAAAGCCATGTTAAGTGGCAGTAAGCTGGTTGTTGATAATGATGCACAGTTGTTGCAATTCTACAGCAACTTAGGCGATATATATAATCGTCAGAAAAAATATGAGGATTCTGATACGTACTTTGAAAAGGCATTAAAGGTAAGTCCCAATGATCCTACTGTATTGAACAACTATGCATACTATCTTTCCGTAAGGAACGAACAATTGGAGAAAGCAGATGAAATGTCGAAAAAATCGAATGACATAAGTCCGGCACAATCCAACTATGAAGATACCTATGCCTGGATATTATATAAGAAGGGTGATTTTGAAAAAGCACGCACCTGGATCGAAAAAGCCATAGCAAGTGGCGGCAGTACCAATGGAACCATACTTGAACATTATGGTGATATTCTCTTTAAAATGGGTTTAGTTAATGAAGCAATGGAGAACTGGCAGAAAGCAAAAGATGCCGGTGATTATACTGAATTCCTGTTGAAGAAGCTGGCAGATCGTAAACTATATGAATAAAAAAACAGTGCAGCGTTTATCATACGGTTTAATTTTTTTATGCTTGATATTTGGCTCTTGTAAAACCAGGAAAGCAGCGCAACGTATGGATGCGGCTGATATAAATCCGATGAATAACCGTTCAGTGGATGACTTGTTGGAAAAACTGGACAGCAGTGCATTTAAGGCAGACTGGATGCAGGCAAAAGCAACTGTTAAAACGAAGGAAGAAGATAAAGAAAGCAGTTTCACCATACACCTTCGCGCCCGAAAAGACAGTGCAATATGGATCAGCGTAACGCCATTGCTGGGCATTGAGGCAGCACGGGTTCTGATTACCAATGATTCCATATTAGTTTTGGATCGTATCAACAACAAATATCGTGTGGGTACTATGGAATACATTAATAAGTTATTACAGATGAAAGTAAACTTTGAAATTGTGCAATCGCTGTTAATTGGTAATTTCTTTGCTTACAAAAAGAGTGAGAATAAATTCAACTCCGTTTATATGGAGGAGAAGTATTATATATTGAGTTCACTCACCAAGCATAAATTAAAACGTTCGTTAGAAGAGAAAGATCCGAACAAGGCCGTGATTCAGGACTGTTATGTAGATGCCAACTACCGGCTTACCAAAGTTTCGGTGGAGGATCAGAAAATCCATAAAACATTAGTGACTGATTACAGTGATTTTCGGTTGACGGATGCCGGGTTATTCCCTTTTAAATCCGTTACTAAAATTATTGCAGAAAAGAACTTCGAAATTAGTATTGACTATTCCAAGGTTGAAGTTGGAGAGAAACAGGAATTCCCATTTAACATACCGGCAAGCTTTGAAAGGGTTCGTTAAATATCTTCTGATTATTCTGCTATTTGCGGCAACTACATCCATTGCCCAAACAGGTAGTAAAAAAGAACTGGAGCTTCGTAAAGAAAAGCTTCAAAAGGAGATTGATTATACCAATAACCAGTTAAAGATTGTCAGTAAAAATAAAAATGCAACAAAAGAACAGCTTGAAGCATTACAAAAGAAAATCAAATTAAGAGAGCAGTTAATAGGAACCATCAACAGTGAAATCTCTTCCATTGGCGGACAGATTGAACACACCAATAAAGAAATTGTGTCACTGGAAGAAAAAATGAAACGTCTGAAGGCTGCTTATGCCGAGATGATTCGTTATGCTTACAGAAACAGAAATACCTACCAGCGTTTGATGTTCATTTTTGCTGCCAACGATTTTAATCAGGCGTATAAACGTATATCCTGGTTACAAGAATACAGTAAACACCGTCGCCAGCAAGCCAATGAAATTTCCGGAACAGAACAATTACTGAATGGCAAGAAACAGGAATTAGTCGTTAAGAAAAATCAAAAAACAAACCTTAAAATTTCGGAGCAAAATAATAAAGCGACACTTGAAAAAGAAAAAGTAGAGCAGGATCAGGTGATGAACAATCTCACCAAAAGAGAACAAAAACTTAAAAAAGATCTTGCAGAAAAACAGGCCGCAAAACAGAAACTGGATCGCGCCATTGAATCCTTGATTAAAAAAGAAATTGTTGCAGCAAAGAAGAAAGCTGCTGCTGAAGGAAAGAAGAATGTGACCAATGCCAATGTGTTTACTTCTACTCCGGAAGCACAAAAGTTATCATCCGGTTTTTCCAACAACAAAGGAATTTTACCCTGGCCGGTAGAACAAGGTGCCATTACCGGAACATTTGGTAATCATCCGCACAAAGAGTTAAAAGGCATAATGGTAAATAATAACGGTGTAGATATTCAAAGTTCCAAAGGCAGCAGTGCACGTACCATTTTTGATGGCACTGTTTCCGGTGTGATTTCCATCCCGGGTTCTAATAAAGCGGTGATTATTCGTCATGGTGATTACCTTACAGTTTATTCCAATCTAACAGACGTAAGCGTAAGAACCGGCGATAAAGTAACCACCAAACAAAGAATTGGAAGTATAGGCAATGATGAAAACAATGAAAGGGCAGAAATACATCTGGAAATCTGGAAAAACACCACAAAGCTGAATCCGCAGCCCTGGCTGAAGAAATAAGGCCATTTTTTACTCTTTCTTTCAAATATTTAACGGTATTAATACTAGCTTTACTTCCCTGATTTTCAACAATATATATTAAACAATTTATCTCTTCCTCCAAAATTCATCTACACCATTGCTAGTAATGAGTCATTATTTGAGAATCCGACTTACCTTTGCCCTGTAAACAAAAAAAGTCATGTTAAATAACATCTTACTTGGATTCCTTGGCGGAATGGGCGGAGGCGAAATTGTTCTAATAATATTAATTGTACTGCTGTTGTTTGGCGGTAAAAAAATTCCGGAACTGGCAAGAGGTCTGGGCAAAGGCATCAGGGAATTTAAAGATGCCAGTAAGGGTGATAGTGAAGAAAAGAAAATAGAAGATAAAAAATAATCTTTGCTTTACAACATAGAAAAAACCCACTGGATAGTCCAGTGGGTTTTTTGTTTACAAACTCTCCAAAAAAAATCAGAGTGCATTGATCCATTTGGAGACAATGCGAAGACTGAAAAGTCTATATAGTAGAGAGTGTAAATTAAACTTATTGATATTGTATTTTAATCGAATTAAATTGTAACTCATGAATATGACTCCAGTCTTCATTTTGAGTTGATGAATAGGAGCCAGTAGTTACATCATCACCATTAGTGTCCCCTAATACCCGTATATATTTCATCAAATTGCTCGAAGGAAAGGAGTAAATATCCATTCCAGGTCCAATATCAGTATATGAATATGTATCTGTAGTATTACCACTATTTAATGCATGAGAGTAGCCGACAATAGATTTTCCTGAAGGAGCAGTCCAAACTTTTCTATCATAAGTACGTTCACCAGTTGTATAATCTGCAACAGTTTCTTTCATTTTAACTTTAACTACTTGCCAAAGCTCCTTTTTGCTGTTTCTTGTTTCATAAGATACTGTTACCGTTACATTCGGGCCATTGCCTGCGAATTCCTGATCACCAGATCCTGTTCTATAAAGTCTAAGATTGTTAACGTCAGAAGGAGTTAATGTTGTTGAATAAGTAGATGCAGGAATTATTGTACATTCCCTTATTGTAAACTTATCATATTTTACAATTGATGCAACTGAATTATCCTTCATAAACCTGAGTGTGTAACTCAGCGGTACGCCCGGTGAACTCATATCGAAATTGGCACCTGCAAGCAAGAAGTCGTGTAAACGTGAAGGATTGTTAACAACCTGAACTCCCTCATAAGATGGTCCACCGATAATTACCCCTTTTATACTCTGTTGACTAATTAAATTGCTAAGGGTGGAATTTACGCTCCCTCCTCCGCTTGAAAAGAAGGCATCAAAAGAAGCTTTAATATTCGCCATTGCTGAATAATCATATTGACTTGTTTCAATCATAAGGAAAACTTTTCTGCCATACTTCACAGAACTTACATAGCAAGGACTATATCCCCCTAACTGAGAACATGATGGAGAACTATTAAAAAAATTTTCAATTCCAGCATTTGGAGCATCACAATCAACAGAATAATATACCTGTGTAAACTGAAACAGGAAACGTCCTTTAACTGAATTACTGTTATAATTGAATTGACCACTAATATCCATAAAAAGATTCCCGTAATTTCCTCCGATAGCTAACTTAAAATGCCTCTCATTATATATTTGTGTTTGCGACCATGCAATTTGAGCAGGCGTTCCACCACTTGGCAATTGTTGTTGTAATATTTCATTCATAGCAGTACGAGCAGAAGAAAGACTCGGATGTTCTAAAGTCCTGCCTGCATTGCCTGCAATACCTGGCAATGAAACGGATATTGTAATTGGTTTACGGTTAGCGGAAATTGGTGTGTAACCTCCCGTGTTAATACTTGAATATAATAAGTCACCACCGGGCCAAATAACAGACCCTTGTGGATCCAAGGATATAATTTCTTTCCATTCAGGTCCAAATTCCACTAGTTTGGTGGTGCAATTTACATCCTCAATGCTATCAGAAATAACTGTGAATGGCACTGGCATCCCTGAATTCGGAATGCCTGCATCGCAGGGTGTCACAATGTCTATATCCTTTTTACACTGTTGAGTTAACAGGAGCACTGCTCCTACTGCTAATAATGATGTGACTTTTTTCATAACGTTTTCGATTTTAGTGATTAAAATTTTTTATTTATATTTTTTTTAGATGAAGTACTATTGGTTGTTCAATGAATTGTTGGTTTATGATTTCAGGGTTACTATGAAGCAATTTTTTTCACAATATTTCCTTGAGGTATATATATTTATTATCTACATAAAAAAATTTGGAGATTAATCAGCCAGATTAAATGTCTTTTTTACTTCTGAATAATTGTTAAAATCAACAAGTCGGTTTGACATTCGCGCTCCGTCAACAGCAACAACTTTAAACGTGTATGCCCCTAAACCGTATAAGCTGTTGTCAGTATCCTCTACATGTATATTTAAAGTGTTGGCTGAAATACTGAAGCCATAAGTTCGAGCACTTGAAGGAGTGTCAACCCAGGTAAATGGCAATGCCTGATAGTAGTAACCTCCATTCGAATACGTTTTTCTAAGATAAACATACACTGCACCTGAAGAAACCACAGATGAGGTTATAATACTTACTGACTTTTGTGCTACCCAATCATTGCCTCCTAAGGGATTTAAATATAACTCCCAATCCGAGGTATTAACAGCTACATTAACCGAGTTTACATTAGCATTTCCCTGTGGTCCTTGAGCACCTTGAGGTCCGGCAACTCCAGGTTCATTTTTTTCACAAGAGGTGATGAAGAGAATTAACGTTGTAATTGCGAGCACTGATTTTAGGTTTTTCATGTTGTTTGTTTTTAAATTTGTTAAATTGGTTTTTGAATTATACATAAAATAAATTTCGATTTTGATTAGCGGAGATTTTAGTCTGGGTGCTTTGCGGCATTTGCTGCCCAAATTGCTCCCAACGGCCAGCTCAACAAAAGGCCAAGCCCGGAAGTGCTTAACAATATAGCGGCATGAATAAAAAACATAACTATTGCTCCGTTAATTGTTGAATAGAGCATTCCATATGATCCAAAAAGAATACTCAGAATAAAAGCTGTATGTGGATTTTTGCGATTCATTTTAATACTTGCAAGGGGGCGGAGATCTTGATTTGTTTTCATGTCTTTTTAGTTATTTCATTAAATTGATGATGTAAACATAGCCTGCCAAAGAGGGCTGCTATATGTCCCTTTAGTATATGACGGAAACCGGAAGTAGATGGCGGGTTCCAAAAAGTTTACGGCGGGTACCTTTACCGGAGATTTTAAGCCTCCCCTCCTATAAAGCCATTTTAAGGTTATGAAAATGCCCCTTGCCCTTGTAGCTTAGAAACAATTATTCTATCTTTACAAATCAACCATAGTTTCTTTTAAATGCCTAAACCCCGTTTTTTAAGTATAAGATTCATTCTACTACTTTTTCTTTCTCTGGCTGCTTCAGGGAAAGAAAGAAAATTTATTGCCGGTGAGGAAAATCAGAAAAAACTCAATAGTTATTCTTCCAAATGTAAAGAGACATGTCTGGAGGATAGTGTAAAAGTCAGACTATTACTACAGGTTGCGGATGATGTATCAAAAACAGACCCTAAATCTGCTTTTAATTACTGTACACAAGCATATAATTTATCAAAAAAAATAAAGTGGAAAGAAGGTCTCACAATTGTATGGGTTGAACGAGGTAATATTTGTTTAAACTACCATGATTACCATTCTGCCAGTAAGTTTTTCGATATCGCTATAAAAGAATGGTTAAAGCTGATAAAAAGCAAAAAATATCCACCGGTTGCTCTAACTTTATATTATAATGATCAACTTACAAACACATTAAAATTAAGTGGCATCTCTTACTATTATTTCGGGAATACAATTACTGCACTAGAAAAACTTAATCAAGCTTTAGATTTATCATTACAAAATCATCTTGATAAACACAATCCGGAGATTTATTTCTATATTGGAAACATTTTACAATCAGAGGGGAAAACAGAACTAGCAATTGAAAATTATAAAAAGTCATTAAAACAAACAAATTATTTAATTCCGACACCTCTTATAATTTCAATTAATACATCTCTTGGTGATTGTTATTATGTATCCAAGAATAATAAAGATGCTTTGTCGTGTTACCTTAAAGCTGATAAGTTGTTATCTAAAAATGATCCGAAAAAACCTGACATCAAAACAAAAATTGCTCAAGTTCAACTATCATTAAATAAATATAACAGCGCCTCTAAAAATTTTATTAAAGCAAATAAAAAATATGGGGAAAAAGGCAATGAACAGGCTAAAGCAGCGAACCTACTTAGGCTAAGCGAGTTGAACAAGGCTCAGTTAAAGACCAAAGAAAGCGAATACTATAAAAATGAATCTAATGCTATAATTTACGAAATCGATTCGTTAAATAAAATCAAATCCCTCTTAAGAAACAGTGCCGCCTATTACGCACATAAAAAAGATTATGAAAAAGCTCTATTAAATCAAATCAGCCTTAATGAAGTTAATGACAAGCTAGAGGGAAAAATAAAACAGCAATTGGCATTTACTCAATCTCAATCTGTAAAACTACTTAACGCAGAGAGAGAGAATTCAAGAATTGAATCTCAACGGCAATTTGACAGACAAAAGATTATAATCAGGTCAATAACAATTGGCGCCTTTTTATTACTTCTATTTACCGCTATAAGTTTTTTCATTTATAAGCGTAAGCGCGATTCGGAAGAAAGGTTGAAAGAACAAGTACTTGAAACTGAAATGAAAGCCTTGCGATCACAAATGAATCCACATTTCATTTTTAATGCCCTTCAATCTATTCAAACATTTTTATTAAAGAATAAATCAGAAGAAGCCGGTCACTACCTTCTTAAGTTTTCGAAACTAATGAGGTTAGTACTTGAAAACTCACAACAACAAGAGGTCAGTATAAAAAAGGACTTTAAAGCCCTGGAATTATATATGCAACTAGAAAGTATAAGATTGCCATATCCGTTTACTTATGAGTTTCAGATTGAATCCGGTATCGATGAAGAAGAAACAACAATTCCCCCATTAATTTTACAACCCATAGTAGAGAATGCAATTTGGCATGGACTTCAATATAAAGAAGGGCCCGGACATATTTCTATTAATATTTCTCGCCATAACGACTCTATTCATGCTGTCGTTGAAGATAATGGAGTAGGCAGAGAAAGCAGCAGCCAAGTAAAACATCCATTATTGTTAAAGAAGGAATCTTTAGGCATGAAACTCACAGAAGAGAGAATAAAGATTTTCAATGAGTTAAAAAAAATAAAGTCCCATTTCTATATTACAGATCTTTTTACCCATGAGAATGAACCAGCCGGAACAAAAGTTGAATTAACACTGCCATTTAGTTTATGATTAATACTGTTATTATCGAAAATGAAAAGCTACATTCAGAATATATAGCCGAATTATTAGCAAAGCATTTTCCGGAAATTAATATTTTAGAAATCAGTAATTCAGTCCCCGATGGTATTAAGGCTGTTATGAAATTTAAACCAGATCTAATATTTCTTGATGTTGAACTTCCTCCTTTTACAGGATTTGATTTGCTTGAGCAAACAAAAAATATGAATTTTGAAGTAATTTTCACCACAAGCTTTAATAAATATGCATCTAAAGCTTTTCGGTTTTGCGCCCTTGATTTTATTGAGAAACCATTTGGAAAAGATGAACTTACTGAAGCGCTAAATCGTTATAAAAATCTCGCTTCTTCCGGATCACGCAAAAGCATTGATGCATTACTTCATAATGTGAAACAATCCGATTCCTCTTTACAAAAAGTTGGGATTCCAGTTTTGGGTGGTATTGATTTTATCACTGTTTCAGAAATTATTTTATGCAAGTCAGAAGACAACTGTACAGATTTCTTTCTCACCGGAAAGAAGGTAATTACTGCAACTAAAACACTTAAATGGGTTGATGAACTTATGCGTGATCATAGGTTTTTCAGGGTTCATGACTCCTATCTTATCAATATCAATCATATTAAAAAATATAAAAAAGGCGGTGAAGGTGGGGTTGTGGAACTAACTGATCAAAAAGAAGCAGACGTTTCAAGACGCCGGAAAGAAGATTTTCTTAAAGCTCTTTCAGACCTTAAAATGATTGTCAAAATTTAATATCTATCCTCTCACCCAATCTTCAAAGAAGTCATCGTTAATGATCCCATTACCGGTTTATCATTGAACAACGATACTGTTTCATTTTTTTCTTTTAAGGCAAGTGTATATAACAATGGTAAATAATGATCAGGTGATGGGATGGCGAGGTTAAATGCTTTTCCCTGCGATTTGTAATTTATTAACGACTGATGATCATTATCCATAATAAATTTATTCATGATTACTCTGGCTTCCTGTGCCCAGTCAAATGCAAAATCCGGTGTGTTCATTTTGTCCCATGCAGCCAGCCCCAGGTTATGCACCATATTACCACTGCCAATAATTAATATTCCCTTTTTACGTAATGCGGCCAGCTCCTTTGCTAAGTCATAATGATATTGCGGACCCTGATTAACATCCAGACTCATTTGTATGATGGGAACATCAGCATTGGGAAATAAATGTTTGACCACACTCCAGCACCCATGATCGAGGCCCCATTGATCATCCAGGCCTACTTCTGTTTTTGTAATGATACGTTTTGTTTCCATTGCTAATTCAGGACTTCCCGGTGCGGGATATTGTACATCAAAAAGTGCCTGAGGGAATCCTCCAAAATCGTGAATAGTTTTTGGATGCTGCATTGCCGTAACATAAGTCCCTTTTGTTTCCCAGTGTGCAGAAATACATAATACTGCATTTGGATGAGGAATAGTTTTTCCAATTGTCCTCCATCCTGCTACAAACTCATTTTCCTCAATGGCATTCATCGGACTTCCATGACCTAAAAAAAGAACCGGCATTGTTGCTGTATTTTCAAATGCCCCTGTTAGCTTACCAAGCTCCTGCAATTTCATCGCTGCTCCTGTCATAGGAATTAAAGTTAAATATTTTAAAAATGTTTCACGCTTCATTAGTGTTAAACTTATCTGAATAAAAAATCATCGGCTTTCGTTTATATATATTTCAAAAAAAAATCATTTTTTTAACAATGCAAGTTGCCCAAGGTGCCATGCCAGATGATTGGTTCGGTTAACCACAATATTCAAACGATTGCGGTGTGGCTCTTTGGTAAAGTCTTCATCAGAAACAGCATTATGTTTCATAAACCATACTTCCGGTTTCATTAATGCAAAATGATCATCAAGAGAACGGCTTACGGCAATCCAGAATTTGCGGAGCTCCTGTATGGGTGGAAACGGTAATCCGGAATTATCTGCTTCTTTAACAAACACGTCATCAAGTTGCGGAAAAAAAGGATCGCCCAAACCCAGTAATGGAATCATTCCATCATGCACTGCGGTAAGATGTCCCAATAAATAAACACCTGTATTTTTTCCCGGCGCAACCTGACGTGCCAACTCTTCATCCGTTAATTTATTTATTAAACTATCAGCCTGTTTAATATGAGATGCCCAGGCATTAAGGACCATTTTTATAACAATTTCATTTGGTGTTATCATAACCTCTTAATTGGGTGTTAGTACAAGACGATCAAAGGTACTAAATGTTATTACAAACAAACAATAGTTTATCCATTTTCAAAAAAATCAATGTATCGAGGTAACTGATACCTTTTCAATTCCGTTAAGGTGCGCCTCAATATATCTGTCGTGCGCTTTATTATGATATTCACTGATAATTTCCAAAATATCGTAATCAATAAAATGGCAATCCTTTCCATCAATAGTCAGTACACTATATTCCGGAATTTCATCGAGTGCTTTTCGTAACTTCACTTTATTTAGAAAGGTAACATTACTGTTTAATTTAATATAGAACGTTTCTGTTGCATGACTTAATGTCTTTGTAATTCTATATTCCGCCTTAAAATTATTTTGAATGATAAAATAAACAGAAAGCAAAAGTCCTATTGATACACCAATAAGTAAATCAGACGCAAGAATAACAATTATGGTTATTAAAAAAGGGATAAACTGAATAGGTCCGAGCTTCCACATATTCAAGTACAATTTTGGTTTGGTAAGATTATATCCGGTAACCATTAAAATGGCTGCCAGCGAAGCATAAGGTATCATGCTTAATAAAAACGGAAATAATACAACTGCCAATACTAAAAACAGTCCATGCGTAAAAGAGGAGAGCTTAGTTCTTCCTCCTGCGTCAATGTTGGCAGCTCCTCTTACAACAACGGCAGGCATTGGAATTGCGCCCAGCGCCCCGCAAGCCATATTCCCGATACCTTGTGCCACTAACTCCCTGTTTACAGGTGTTATTCTATTGTGTTTATCCAGCTTATCTACTGCCTCCACACATAATAATGTTTCCAATGTTGCAAGTATGCCGATAACAACACCATTTTTCCATATTTCAGCAGAAGAAAACAGTTTGGAAAAATCAGGAAAAGTGATTTTTGAAAACAGGTCTTCCGGGATTGACACCAGTTGCGTTTGCTTTAATGAAAACCCGGATGAAATTTTTATAAAGAGGATATTAATGATAACACCAATTACCACCACTATTAAGGGCGCCGGTATAATTTTAATTTTTTTTGCTGATGGATGTTGTAATAAAATCATCATAGAAACAGATAGTAGAGAAATCAATACTGCCCCACGGGTGATATGATGATTAAAGCTATCAACATTACCCAGAAAGTTTTTTTCAGTAAATAAATTAATAAATCCACTGGTCCAGAAATCAGGTTGATCATAACCCTGGGCGAGTGGAATTTGTTTGGAGATTAAAATAATACCAATTGCCGCAAGCATCCCTTTTATAACAGAGGATGGAAAATAGTTTGCTATCACTCCAAGCTTTAATATACCAAGCAAAAGCTGAAACAATCCGGCAACAAATACCGACAACAGAAATATCCTATAATCACCGGATGAAATAATAGCAGCAACAACTACTGTTGATAAACCTGCTGCAGGACCGGAGACTGCCAGTTGGGAACCACTGATGAAAGAAACGACAAGACCACCAATAATTCCGGAAAGTAATCCTGCATAAAGTGGTGCACCGGTAGCCAGAGCAATTCCTAAACAAAGTGGAAGTGCAACAAAAAATACTGAAAGACCGGCAGGCAAATCATGTTTCAGCCAGATGAGGCGGTAATATCTGATTGTTCTTTTCACAAGAATAATTAACGTTTACTACGAAGTTAACCACTTTAGTCAACAATATTTTGGATACCCGTTAATATATCAATTAAAACTCATCTATCAGAATAATAAAAAATAAAAATGACGGATATCAGTTAAACATTTTAAATAGACGATGAATAAACTATCAAAAATAAGTTATAGATATAGACAAAAAGCACATAATAATGGACTTATTTATCTTTAAGCTCAACAAAAGTTTTAACTGACAATAATCCTTCTTCCATAACGGGTGCCGTAGTTTCTTCAATCTTACTTGTCATATACCGGAAAGTTAATGGCAAATGCATTTCCTGAATTAGTGTTGCTTTGGTTGTGGAATCATTGACTTGCACCAACTTTAATGTTGCATATATAATATTTCTGGTATCCTTATTAAGGAAACTAAATTGAATAAATGAATCCGGAAAAAATTTAAAGTTATTCTCATTTTGTAAAAGTACAGGTTCATTCCAATAGCTCAGATTACTAAATACTTTATACACCTGCTCAACAGGGGCATGAATAGTTACCTCTCTTTCTACTTTACTTAACGGAGGAAGCAGAAACGCCATTGCAAAAAAAAGTACTGTTACCGCAACAATAATCAGTACAGTGAACTTGAGAATTTTCATTAGCTTAAATCAATAATATAAAATGGGAATGAAGAAATAATAATAGAATTGAAACGATGTTTTCTTAAATTATTATTTTTAAGCTAATAAATAGGGTAGAATAAACTCCATCTAAATTAATTAGCAGTAGTGTCGGCAGCCAGTGTATCAGGAGCGGCAGGTATTATTTCAGCAGGTTGCACCGGCATGCTCTCGGCAATCGCTTTTATATCATTTAGTCCCTGATCAAATGCTTTATTCATAAAACTGCGTCCCAGCAAACCAAAAAATAACCTTTTAAAAGGATTAGAGCCCAGGTCAGATTCAAACCACCACGTTAAATTGTTGCCTTTTTCTGCACTACTCATTTTGAAGCCTGCAATTCCTTTTCCACTGTCTTTAAAATCCATATCACAAGTAACAGATTCATATGGAACACTTTCGCTAATGGTTAAAGTTCCATCGCCGTTTTTACTACTGGCCCAGCTATAGCTTGCGCCAACACCTGAGGCAGGGCCATCATAAGTAAGTTTAGTTTCCGGATCCATTTTCTCCCAGGGCGACCATTGCTCCCAGTTCTTCAGCACATTTACCTGATCAAAAATCACTTTCTGATCGGCATTAATTACAACGGATCGATCCATTGTAAATTTTGATGGCACAAACATTCCGGCAATTGCTGCTAATACAGCCAGCCCGACAATAATTAACAGTATTATTTTAACGATTCTCATGTGGTTTTTTTTAAGTGGTTAGGCGAAGCTATCAAATAATTTCAAATTACATACCCCTTGAATAATAATTTCGAAAAAAGCGGGCCTTAAAAGCGGGTATAGTTCGGGCTGATGTTAAATTTTAACCCTGTTATTCTTTTTTAATGATCTTAGCGCCTTGTTATGAATAAGAAAATTGCTGTTTTAGGCGGCGGTAGCTGGGCAACGGCACTGGTGAAAATCCTCACCAATAATGTGGAGGATATTAGCTGGTGGATGCGCAACAAAGAGTCGGTTGACTTTATCCGTAAATATCACCATAACCCGAATTATCTGGGCGATGTGGAGTTGGATATGCAAAAGGTTAAAGTAACGGCTTCGCTGGAAGAAATATTGGAGGCTGAATATATAGTGCTGGCTGTTCCTGCAGCATTCCTGGCCTCCTCTCTGGCTGCTTTATCGGCAGATTCCTTTACCGGAAAAAAAGTATTCTCCGCAATTAAAGGTATTGAGCCCTCCACAAATTTGATTGTAGGAGAATATATGCATCAGCATTTTGGAGTTCCTATTACTAATATTGGTGTTATAACCGGACCTTGTCATGCGGAGGAAGTAGCCCTTGAAAAACTTTCTTACCTCACCATTGCCTGTCAGAATTTATCATCTGCAAAAGAACTTGCCTCCTGGCTTTCCTGCCGGTATATTAAAACAATTGTTAGTGATGATATTTATGGTACAGAGTATTCTGCTGTACTCAAAAACATTGTTGCACTTGCCAGTGGTATTTGCAACGGACTTGGTTATGGTGATAATTTTCAGGCTGTTCTTATTTCAAATGCTATTCAGGAGATAAAACGATTTGTGGATGCTGTTCATCCTATAGAAAGAGATATAAAAGATTCGGCTTATTTGGGAGACCTGTTGGTGACAGCCTATTCGCAATTTAGCCGCAACCGTACTTTTGGAAGTATGATAGGCAAGGGATATTCGGTGAAGTCGGCACAAATGGAAATGAATATGGTGGCCGAAGGTTATTATGCGGCCCGTTGCATTCATGAAATCAACAAACACTATCAGGTAAATTTACCTATTTGCAATGCTGTGTATAGTATTCTTTATGAGAAGATTTCTCCCCGTTTAGAAATACGGTTGCTGGCGGATAAGCTTTGTTGATTTAGTAATTAGTATCGAATAGCTAGTATCGAGAGAAAAATAACTAATAGCTATTAACTAATTCTGAACAACAAACTTCTTCGAGAGAATCAATCCTTCTCTGGTAGTAAGTTGCAGTATATATATTCCATCTCCTAAAAAAGAAATGTCAGATTTCTGTTGAACGTTTGCTGCAAAAATAATTTTTCCGTCAATTCCTGTAATAGTTAGTTTTTCAAAAAGTGATAAATCACCCTCCAGTTGTAAATATTGATTAACCGGGTTGGGTTGTATATTTATTTTATCAATAAGTAACTCGTTTATTTCAACAGTGGGGCCCCAGCGGGCCAACCCGTTAACTATAGTACTTCCGGCACGATCAAACGAGCCAGCAACATATAATGATCCGTCAAGATAACTAAGAACAGTTCCGTAAACAACTGAACAATTTAAGCAGCTCAATCCAGTTCCAAGGTTAGACCATTGTAGACCATCCCAGATTGCAATGTTATTTGCCGTAACACCATTTACCGATGTGAATACTCCAGTAATAACCAACTTGCCATCCCATTCAATTATATCGGTAACTGAATTTCCAGGAATTGCAGGTATTTGAGCAAATAACTGCCAATCGTTTGAAGCCCATTTATAAATACTACTACCTCCATATTCAGCTAAATACAACTCGCTGTTGTAAATTGTGAAATGTCCAAAACTGACTGGCAGCATACCGGCATTATTCCAATTATTCCCATCCCATCTGGCAATACCAAAATTGGACAACATTGTTCCTCCTGCATGACTAAATATACCACTAACAAATAACTCACCATTAAATTCTATTGCATCAATAACTTCTGCATTACCACTTGGCCACGTAACTCCAAAGTTTCCACTTGCCCCTAAAACTTGCCATTGATTCTGATTGCTATTCCAAATGGTAATATTATTAGCATTTTGATTTGTAGTATACATATTCACATTTCCAATTGAGCCCCCGAACACTATGTTGCCTTGAAAAGATGTAATACAATTTATATACCCAGGCCAATTAGTTCCAACTGAATCCCAATGGTTGCCATCAAATTGCATTTTTGTAAATATTTGCACTATTGGTGCAGAGGGGCAACCGGAATTTACCATTGTAGCAAGCCCCCCACAAACGAACTTATTATTAATGAATGCACCCGCCTGAACCGGACCAAATAATTCAAAACTTAAGCCATTTGGACAATCAACAGGAGCAAATAAATTACCATTCCATGTTACCACCTGATGGGCAACTATGGTTCCTGCTGTTTCAAATGTACCAGCGATATATAATAAATGATTTGCTGTATCAACTGCCATAGTACTTATACTGGGAACAGGAACCCCCCCCCCTACATCATGCCAGTTATTCTGGCCTGATGCAGACAGAGTAAAAATAATGATTGCAATCGTATTAATGGCTGAAAGTTTCATATCACTCAGGGGGTAAACTTGGGTTTTGAATAGGTGCGTATGTACTTTCTGTTGCCGGAACAATTAAAGCCGGAACAATCGGTTCAGAAGTAATGCCATCTTCAGTGAACTCACCTTTCTCGGTTAATGTAGCTGGTGGGGTTTGTGGAATTGTAGTAACAACATTATTAATAATATTTGCAGCGCTTTGCCTTTGTGCATTCATATAGGCTATAGTCTCCGGCCAAACATTTTCTGTCATAGAATTATTAACGATCCTATTTTCTTCTGTAGTTGCATAACGTAAATTTTCACAATATTTTCTTTTTGCAGATATTCTATAACTAAAGGATGCATTGCTCGTTGTTAATGTTTCCTGCTGTACTACTGTGAATCCTTGTGCATTTTTATTAGTTACATAAACACCTCCTTTGCATTCTCCTTCTAGCTGAATAAAAACATGATAGGGTTCATTTAGGTTGGCACTTGATATAAATAATGGATCTAAACCTATAGTAACCTGTCCATTCACAAGTTGTCCAAAACCATAATCATTAAACCAAACTTCCGGACTCTCTTCACAGTAAAGCAGCCGCTTCTCTCCTTGAGAAGTTTTTATTGCAGTACTTTTTGTACCACTAAAAGTATAGGCACTATTACCTTCAATGGGACCATAGAAATAAGCTGCTAAGCTTGTGGGCGAACCAACAGAAACCTCCATTGTGTTGCTATTATTAGTTGCTAATGGCATTACTTGAAGTGATCTTCCGTTAGCGGAGCTAATAATTGCGGCTTCCCCATTATTGGTATAAGATGTAATACCAACGCCTGCACTTGAGGAAGAGTTAAAAAATGCTCCTGCAACATTTCCAGCTCCATTAGTGCCGTTACAAATTGAAAGTAATGCACTATTGTTACTATTAGTTTCAATCAGGCAACCTAATTTATTACTTGCTGTATTGTTTGATTGAATCCAGGCAATAGGAAATAAATTTGAAGTATTTGCAGTATGCGCCCACAATTGTGTGCCGGACCCTGTTCCTGTTACTTCCAATATTGGACTGGTATTATTTTGATTGGTATTAAAAACGAAAGCAGTTCTTCCAAGTCCAACACTCGATAAGGAAACGGCATCGCTGGTATTGAAACTATTTAATTCACGAACATCTAAGGATGTAGCTATTGCCCGTTGCTGTATTAAGGTGACAGGATGTGTGTTAAGTGCCCCAATAGCAGTGTTGGTGTTTGAAAATAAGGCAGCATTTCCTGTACCAATTGACGTAGCTCTAATGGCCTGCGACCGCCAGTTATTCCCCTGTGTATTGGTTTCAAACAAACCTCCGGAGCCCCTGTCACCCAATTGTCGCACCCAAACAGAAAAGTGTTGATTATTATTTCGATTTGACTCAAAATAACCGGACAAACCTGTACCAAATTGAATGGAATTTAAAGTGGATGATGTATTGTTAGTATTGGTCGTCTGAAAAAAACCACCGGCGCCTCCGGCTCCAATTTGCATGGCATTAATTGCAGAACCTAATCCGTTTGTTTGCACATCAAGCGCCGGTAGGGTATTTAATAAATTGTTCGTTAATATGCTGGTTGACCTTCCTAATCCATTTGTTTGTATTCTAACTGCTGTTGCATTATTATTTGTTCTGGCAGTTAAAAAATCACCAACACCTGCATTAACAGTATTACTACTTGCACGAATTTCCCCCTTTATAGCGTATGCTGTAGTGACAGGATTGTCTGTCGTAAAGAGCCCTGATTCGCCCTGACCGATAGTTTGAGAACGTATTGCAGGATCTGAATTTGCAGCATTTGCAGAGTTAGCTAATAATGTACTGCCAAACGTGCCTATCGCCCAACTATAAATGGTACTATTAATTCCTCCTGAAATTGTACTACTATTTACTGCTAAAATCGATGCGCCAACATTGTTATTCCTCATCAATGTTGTCGGTTGAGCATTACCAGTTCCTCCTCCAGTTTGAAATACTCCAGCAAAATTTGATGCAATAGAAGAGGCAGTACTAATAAAGTTAGCCCCAGTCAATGCAGCAAAATTAGTAATACTGACTGGTCTTATCGCTGTACCTCCAGTAGTATTAGAAACAATAGCATTTCCATTATTATACGCCTCTTGCAAAGTACAACTACACAAACCTGAAATTGTAATTGCACGTTGCAAACTATCCTTATCAACCCCACTTAAGGAATCGGCTACCGCTGCACGTAAAGCAAAAGGCACAGAAGTGAATTCTTCGGTAACTGAAAACGTAAAATTATTTCCTCCGGTAATATCCATTTCTATTTTTAAAAAATGTGCTCCGTCCCAATCAACATCAGCAAATGTACTAAAAACGCCACCGGTATGTACACCTTCGCCAATGTGTACAGAAAAATAAGCGGATAAATCAGTAGTTACCTGATGCCGCTCTACCCAATCCGCAATTCCCGTTTGTGTTTTATGTAGTATGGTAAGCCTTAAAGAGATATTTTGATTAGGTAAGCGATTATTGGCAGCATCATAAGCGTAGGCTTCATATCCAATTGCCCCGGGAATCTCCATGATGGTGGTTTGTGCTGTACTAGGAATGAAAATAATTGCCAGAAGAAATACTATTAATAAACTTTTGCGGGTTAAAAATGTTTTCATTGGTTGGGGAGATTAGTTTTTTAAAATTCTTAGTTCCTCTAGTAGGATTCCATTTTTTGATAATTCCAGAAAATACAGCCCGGCTGGCCATCCACTACTTTCAATGCTCAGTTCATCTTCTAATAAAGTATTAATCGCCGCTTCAAAAATGGTTTGACCATACAAATTCTTTATTGTCACTTTATCATATTGAATGGAAGTATTTTTACGTGC
>JANOBN010000367.1:0-7825 GCA_031411675.1 Bacteroidota bacterium
TTCTTATTCGACATTCCGTCGGGTGAACCTATCCCTGCCAGGTTGCTCCTCAGCATTGCCTGCTTCCGTTTCAGTTCAACCTTGCAAATATTTATTATCATTACTACATTTACAACCTGTCAAAAAAACCAGCCACGTTCCGTTTAGTTCACAGGTAATACGTCTGGAAGTTCACCTATCTGATCAGGATGGCAATAAGGACGGGCAAAACGATAAGCAATGCATGATTGAGGCACGCCTCGAAGGAATGAAGCCGATAGCAGTTACAAACCTTGCGAACACACACTTAGAAGCAGTTGGCGGGGCAATTAATAAATTAAAGATTTCACTTGATACAATACTTGGCCGACTAGCATCAAATAAAATAAAATCACAATAAAAGAGCGTTTTTTTTCAAGTATGAATTATCAAATGTAAAACGGCGACTTTCCAAATAGAGAAAACATATTTAAATCAGAATTAAAACATAGATAACATGATGCACAATAATTCTTGGGGAATGAATTGGGGAATGGGATACGGTTCTTGGTTAGTAGCAATTATTTTACTTGTTGCTGTAGTGATATTCATAATGAAAAGAAGAAAATAAAATTGAAAAGCGAATCTTAGACATAAAAAACGACCGGCTCTAAACTACGCATTCAATTATCACTATCGCAAATTCGTCTAATTAAATTAATCCATCTATTTAAATTAAGGAAAGAGATCTATTATCCTGTTTTTTCACCGTGGTACCTGTCTGGCCCATTTGAGAGTAATATCGCCCTTCCGGTCAGGATAATGTGCAGTCCGGGGCAACTTGAAATCAATACATTATGTGCATTTTATTGAGATAATCCTGAAAAATATTTTCCAAATTATGTAACACGAATCGTTAATGGAACAGATAATTTTACAAGTTAGATTCAAAAACAAATCATATTTAAATGAAAATGAAAAAAATAATTTTAGCAAGCACAGCAATCCTGTTTTCCTTTAGCGGTTTTACTCAAACAGATTCATCCAACAACATGAAGAATCATGAAATGATGAATAATGGAAGAATGGGCAGCGAAATGAATCATCAGGCAATGGACGAATCTCATGGCGATGGGGTAATGATGATGAATGGAAAAATGATGATACAGCATAGTGGAAAAATGACAATGATGCGCCACGACACTACAATGACGGATGGAACAAAGGTGATGACCAATGGTACCTGTATTAAAAAGGATGGTGCCAAAATGATGATGAAAGAAGGACAGCACATGGATATGTCAGGTAAAATGATGCCGATGAAAGACCCTGAAATAAAAAAATAATGCGATTCAATCATCTGCAAATTGATGATGCAGGCAACAAACTAATGGAGTAATATAAATGTTTGTTTTCCAATATGATATTACTATTTATAGCAGTATAAAAAGCATTTATTAAAGGCTGCCTCATCTTGGGGCAGCCTTCGTTGTGTTGTTTATAAATCATAATTATCAGTCCACATTGTATTTTGTATGTTTGTTTTATAATGTAAGCCTATAAGGAAGGAAGAAAAAGTTGCCGGCAATAAATAAGGGGCAATAACATCTGCTAAAAAAATAAAACCATATGAGAAAAATAGTTTCATTTATGCATATATCAGTTGACGGTTTTGTGGCAGGTCCTAACGGAGAAATGAACTGGATTAAAGTTGATCAGGAAATTTTTGATTTTGTAGAAAAGCGAATAAGCGAAACCGACTCCGCATTATATGGGAGAGTAACATATGAGATGATGGAAAATTACTGGCCTACGGCTGCTAATAAGCCAAACGCATCTAAACACGACATCGAACACTCCAGGTGGTATAAGAAAGCTCATAAAATTGTCTTATCAAAAACATTGAAAGACGTCGGCTTGGTGAATACAGAAATTATTAGTAACAACCTTTCAGAAAGTATAAATGAATTAAAACAAAAAGCGGGTAGTGACATCTTACTTTTTGGCAACCCTACAGCAACTCATTCACTTATGCAACAGCACTTAATTGATGGCTACTGGCTATTTGTTAATCCTATTATTCTTGGAAGTGGCATTCCATTGTTTGCAGGCATTAAAGACAACATAAAATTAAAACTTTTAACAACCCGACAATTTCCCTGCGGCGTAACGGAATTGAATTACACAGTCGTAAAGCAATAGAACCACTAACAAAGTTTGGTCATCATCATTTATATGAATACACAGGAACAAATCACAGACTATATTATCAGTCAACCTGAGCCAAAACGATTTGACCTTCAAGAGTTGCACCGTAAGATACTGGAATTAATGCCAAAATGTAAATTATGGTTCCTGAATGGGAAAGATGAAAAAGGTAAAACAGTTTCTAATCCGAATATAGGATACGGATTATACACTATTAAATATGCTGATGGAAAAACCAAAGAATTTTATCAAATTGGCATCAGTGCAAACACAACAGGAATCTCCATTTATATACTTGGCATAGAAGATAAGAATTTATTAGTCCAAACATATGGAAAGAAATTAGGTAAAGCCACAGTAATCGGATATTGCATTAAATTCAAAAAACTGAAAGATATAAACATTGATATTCTGGAAGCTTCAATAAAATACGGATTTGAATATCGTAATTAAAAAAAAGAGTTCTTGAAATAATTTAAAACAAATAAGTACTCTTCCTGGTTTCTTAAGATGTAATGCTTCCGGTTACCTTCGTACAAGTTCTTGCTTTTTCATCCGTACTGCTCTGTTTTAAACAATTTTTCTTACACCATTTTCGATTTCATCTAGCTTATCAATTACCTCGGTTCAAGAGCAGGCAGGAATTAATTTCTCCTATTTCAATAAGCTGCTATATAACGGTTACTTTTGTAGAAGAAAAGATGATTAAATGCTACTCCGATCCATTAAGATATAGTAATAAGAAAAACATTCCAATAAATTAATAAACCTATAATTTTAAAATCAATTCAAAATGAAACCAATAAAAAAAGAAATGCAACATACTAAAAACTGGCACGATAAGCATAAAAAGACATTAACATTTGGTAGTCGATTAGCTGATTCAGTGGCTAATGGAATGGGATCCTGGAAATTTATTATCATTCAAACAATTTTAGTACTACTTTGGATGAGCTTAAATCTTCTTGCCTTTACCTATCATTGGGATGTTTATCCTTTCATACTCCTGAATCTGGTTTTTTCTACACAGGCTGCTTATGCTGCACCCATTATTATGATGTCACAAAACAGGCAGAATGACAGAGACAGGGTACAGGCACAATCGGATTACCAGACCAATGTTGATGCGAAGCTGGAAATAGAAGCATTAACAATAAAACTGGATACAATTGAAACTGAAAAATTAGATAAAATTATCAGGTTGCTCGAAGAGATGAAGAATACTTCCGGGAGGTAAATCAAAACCAATTTCATATCTGGCATGGATTATATCTTATTCATCTACCCGAATATAACCTTCTGTTAAAATAAATTTGTATGTTTGTTTACTTGTTGATGAAGTGCAATTAATAAGGAATATATAGTGATTGCGACATAAGAGGATAATATGAAAATAGAAGACGTATTTAAAAATAATGAAAAGTGGGTAGCTGAAAAGCTGGCATTAAACAAAGACTATTTTAAAGACTTATCTAAAGGACAAAATCCGGAGTTTCTCTATATAGGTTGTTCTGACAGTCGGGTAACAGCTGAAGATATTATGGGCGTTAAACCCGGTGAAGTTTTTATACACCGTAACATTGCCAACCTTGTCAATAATGTTGATCTCAATGTGATGTCGGTAATAAATTATGCTGTCAGGCAATTAAAGGTAAAGCATATTGTTGTTTGTGGTCATTATAATTGTGGTGGAGTGAAAGCTGCGATGCAATCTGCTGATATGGGAATACTGAATCCATGGCTTCGGAATATCAGAGATGTGTATCGTTTTCATAAGGAAGAATTAAATTCCATTACCGATGAAAATGAAAAATATAACAGACTGGTTGAGTTAAACGTGCAGGAACAATGTGTAAATGTTACTAAGACAGCTGCAGTGCAACAGGCCAATAAAGAATACGGTTTAACTGTGCATGGATGGGTTTTTGATGTTCATACCGGAAAACTCATTGATCTTAAAATTGATTTTGAAAGTATCTTAAAGGAAATAATGACTATTTATAAAATTATCTGAAGCCAATATCCTTATCCACAATCCAGGTTATATTATATTAGGAATATCATTTTTTTTCATTTTTACAATTTATTGCTTCCTTTAGATAAGAAATAATCAACGACTAAGCATATCAACAACTGATGAAAACTAATAAAATCTACAAAGCACATCCCTGGCATGGAGTTGATCCCGGAAAGAATGTTCCTGAAGAAGTAACTGCCTTTATAGAAGTAGTGCCTACAGATACTTTAAAATATGAAATTGATAAAGAAACCGGCTTTTTAACGATTGACAGACCGCAGAAATTTTCCAATGTGACTCCTACCATCTACGGATTTATACCCCAAACATATTGTGGTGATTTAACTGCCAGATATGCCTCGGAAAAATCCGGAAAACAAATTGAAAAAGGAGATGGTGATCCTTTAGATATTTGTGTCTTTAGTGAGCGAACAATCTCCAATGGTAATATCCTGGTTCATGCTATTCCTATTGGTGGTATTCGCATGCTCGATAAAGGTGAAGCTGATGATAAAATATTAGCGGTGCTTAAAGGTGATGATGTATATGCATCATGGATGGATATAAATGACGTTCCCGAAGCAATGATTAATCGTTTGAAACATTACTTTCTGACTTATAAAAACATTCCTGGAACAGATACTCCAACTGTTGAAATAGTAAAAGTTTATGGGAAGGAAGAAGCACATGAAGTAATAAAAACAAGTCTGAATGATTACAGGGCTAAATTTGGCATTTAAGCAGATTAAGTGATTCTAAAGGACCGTCTTTTCAAAGCTATTTTGCTCTTATTTCGGAATGTTAATGCCTTAGTTTTTCTAATAGATATATCTGAGGTAAAAAAAGGGGAATGAATAGTTAGAATTCAACCCATTCTTATAAATTAACTACCTTTAACTAAACCTTTGATGCCGTTTACACACTACTTTCGGCAAAACCCTTATGTTAAATGGATATTTAGACTCTCAAAAACCAATTCCATGAAAACTCACTTCTCTTTACTCCTGTTTTTTTTAATGATTACCTTTCAAAGTTTTGGATCCGCCTCTAACGATAGTTGTCAGGGCGCCACACTTTTGACGGTCTATAATGCCGGTTCCGATTTTACCCCTCTTGTTCAGGACATTGGCACTTCTTCCAATAGTACTGCTCCGGTTTGTGCAAGTACACTTTATTATGATTTATGGTATTCGTTTACTGCCACCAATGATACTCAAGTAGTACTGATTAAATCATTAGCCAGCGGACTTCTGCCATCAATTGAAGTTTTAAGTGGCACTTGTGGGTCGTTAAACAGTATGCTATGCTATTCCAGTAATTTTCAAATACTAACCGGTCTTACTTCGGGACAAACCTATTATTTACGGGCTTACTCACAATTTCAGGGATACAAATATGAAATTTCTATGCTTAATGTTCCATCAAATGATGAATGTAATTCAGCTTTTAATCTAATTGTTTTCAGGAATGACCAACCTTATGTTGCGGGATTAAATTTCTGGACAGTGGCAAGCAATGCAGGAAGTAATCTATGCAACCCGTTTAACACTCATGATATTTGGTTTAAGTTTACGGCTACGGATACTGCTCAGATTTTATATATAGAAGGTATAGCCGCTTACTTTGATTACGAAGTTTTTAGTGGTAATTGCGGAAGTCTCGTATCTAAACAATGCGGCACGTTTAGTAATACCGATCATGCTAAATTTCAAAAACTGGTCATCGGCCAGCAGTATTATTTCAGAATACTTAGTGAGCCTGCAAATACCAGTCCTTTAATTAAAGTGGCATTGATGAACCCTTACACTAATGATCAATGCGCAGGTGCAATTACTTTGCCTATGAGTGCGTCCTTCGGAAATGATACTGAAATTTCAGGCGACTTATGGTTCAGCGCTCCTTCTCCTGGCACTTGTACCAGTCAAAATGATTTATGGTATAAGTTTACTGCCAATGCTTCCAATGCATATATTAAAGTTCAGAGCTATACACCAATGATTTTTTCAGTTTATAGTGGCAATTGCAATTCACTTTCCACTGTGCAATGCAGTACTGCTGTTAATGGAAAAGTAAGCGGATTAACAGTCGGTAATGTTTATTATATTCAGCTATACAGTGCATTAACAACCCAGCAATTCTTTAACATTGCTGTAACGCCAATATTAGGGAATGATGATTGTAGTGGCGCAATAACTGTAATTCCGGGTGATAAATTATATGGGGATAATGCAATAGAAGCTACTACTTTTTCTGCTACGCAATCGCTACCCGGTTGTGCAGGAAATGCTGACGATGATGTATGGTTTAAGTTTACAGCTAACAAAACTCATTATGTTTTAGAGGTTACTCCTGAAGATATTGGTCTGTTTGCATTGGGCTTTGTGTATGAACTTTACAGTGGTAGCTGCGGTTCCCTCTCCAGCATTAAATGTGATACAGTAAAAACTAATTACCTCGACCCGTTGAGAAATTTAACAATTGGACAAACTTATTATTTAAGATTATATACGGGCAATGCTAACCAGTATTCAAATTTCAGATTAGCCATTTATAAAAGCCTTGATGAATGTACAGATGCAGAACAACTTACTTTAACAACAAATCCAAGTGATTTTACACAACCCATTTTCAGTTCCCTTGGTGCAACACAATCGTTAGCAGGCTGTGCGCAAACCGCTGATGATGATGTTTGGTTTTCATTTACTGCAACGCAAACAACACACAGCTATATTTTAACAGAATATACTGCAGTGGTAGCAGAATGTTTCTCGGGTTCGTGCGGCTCATTAACAAGTTTAGGATGTTCTCAGGGTGCACAGGGAAACTTTTCAGGATTAGCATCGGGGCAGGTTTACTTTGTTCGGGTGTATTCAACAGTTGCAGGAGGAATTCCTCGTTTCAGAATTCGTATGTTTAGCAAGCCGGAGAATGATGAAATTAATAGTGCAAGAAGGTTGCCAGTAACAAATGATCAGGTAATTGGACTTGCCAATCAGCTAACCGCCGGTGCTACACCATCTTTTCCTAATTACTGTACAGGAAGTACTGTAAACGTTATAGAAGATGTTTGGTACTATTTTGTTGCACCACAGACGGCACAATACTTATTAAATACATCAACAGGTAACCAAAACAAGTTCCTCGTGGAAGCCTATAACTCAAAAAGTAATCTTCAAAATAACATTATAAAATGTGGTGGCATCACCGGACTTATCCCTGCATCAGGTACAGTTAATGCCGGTGATACTATATGGTTTCGCATTTATCCCAATTTCGGTACCGGAAGTTATAAAGGAGATTTTGATTTAACTCTTTCCATCAATAATTCAACCGTACTAAATGATGAACCTGGTGATGCATTGGATTTATCATTTACGAATAGTTATCAATATACATACAGAAGTTACAATTATAGTTTATCAACATTAAGTAATAGTTGCTTGTCGCCAACATTCAATTATAATGATAGCTGGTTTAAGTTTTCTGCACCAGCTTTAGCATCAAGCATAGTATTGGATGAAGTGGAAAGCCAAAAATGTTTTCTTGAAATTTTCAGTGGCACTCCCGGCAGCTTAACGTCCATTGAATGTTCTGATAATATTTTAAATTTACCGCAATCGCTTACCCCCGGACAACAGTATT
>JANOBN010000368.1:0-3764 GCA_031411675.1 Bacteroidota bacterium
TTCTTATTCGACATTCCGTCGGGTGAACCTATCCCTGCCAGGTTGCTCCTCAGCATTGCCTGCTTCCGTTTCAGTTCAACCTTGCAAATATTTATTATCATTACTACATTTACAACCTGTCAAAAAAACCAGCCACGTTCCATTGTTCCAATGAATGCAGAGCTTGAACTTGATCAAATTTATATTGCTCATACGGGAAGCGCATTCAGCCCAACGGTTGTTACGACGGGATGTTACAATAGCTACACATTTGATGTTGCAAGTAGTGGCAATGCTTTTGCGATTTTCAGCTCAACAAGCATAAGTAAAGCTCAAATTAGAGTTCAAGCCGGTGTTGTAATTACTGTAAATTATTCCTTTATCTTTGATGATTGCTTGTTTACAATGGAAGATGGAGCCGAAATCGTTGTTTCAACAAATAATACTCTTACATTAATAAATTGCAACTTTTCCACCTGTAGTGATATGTGGACAGGAATAACCAGTGCAGTAGGTGGTACTATTGTGCTTGATAGATCATCATTACAGGATGCTTATCGGGCAGTCGATTTCACAGAAGGAGATTTAGATATTGATAATACTTTATTCGATAAAAACCTGGAGTCTATCTATATGACTGAATGTGCAGCAACAGTTGATGAGAGTGTTTTTGACTGCTCTGGAATTCTTAAGGATATATCTTCTGGTGAATTTACTGATAGTCATATAATTAGTAATGATACCGAATTAGATGTTGTTACATGTGCCTTTCGTAATTCAAACCTGGGCATAAGGCAAGGTTTATCTGGTTCATTGCTAGTATCTGGCAGCAAATTCGATAGAAATTTATTTCCGATATTTTGTTATCCTGATATAAAACCAGTCGAAATTGAAATTGATAATAATCAGTTTACTTGCAAATACGAAAATGATGGAGCAATCCGGGATGAGACTTGGGCTATTTCAGTATGGGGAACAATAAGCGTTCCGGTGGAATTAAAGGTTAGTAATAATACCATTACAGATTTTAATATTGGTGTTCTTGGAATGTCAATTACTGGAGGAAATACAAATTATGTTATAGAAAATAATTCCTTTACTTTAAATTTAAAGCCAGATCAAACCGACTATTACCAGGCAATATCATTGTTAGATTGTAATTATCTCGATATAAACGGCAACTCAATAAATTGGACTAAAAATGATAATGCAGCTGATTATTCTGATTTAACTCAGGGTATATCTATACAGGATTGCAGATATGGTGAGATTAAGGAGAATTACATTAATGAATTGGGTGCTGCAATTCGTACATTTGATGACTGTAGAGATTATGATTTATTTTGCAATACAATGGTAAGTTGTTATAATGGTGTTTACTTAGATCCTAGTGGGGCCAGCAATAAGCTAACAAATCAAGGATATTGGACAGGAACAGGATCCACTAGTGAAAGTTGGAATAATCATTGGGCAAATATGCGAAATACGAATGGATATAAAATTGATGGCACAATTGCTACATCGTATAGTTTTAATTGGACTTATGATCCTGCAAATGTTTCAACAGATGGTACTGAAAGTGACCCCTTGCCAATTCCTTCTCCAATTTCTCTTAAAGTAATTGCTCAGCCCTGTTCAACAACCGTTACATCATGTACGCCTCCAACATTACTAGCTAGAGGTGGTGCAATGGGAAATATGACTAGTGAATTACGAGATCAACTCTACGGTAATGCGGTAGGTGATAGCTCTTTCTATAATTTACTAGATGATGAATACCAATATAATGCAAAAATTGCTTTTTTAAGAGCAGCTAAAATTGACAGCACCATTCTTTTTTTAGGAAACGAAAGTGATTCAATTTATATAGCAGAATATAATAGATTAAGTTCAATAACTATGGGATTGCTTGAAAAGACAATGGACTTAATAAAACTACAGAAGTTAACTGAAGCAACGGAAGAGCTTAATCAAATTGAAGAAATGAATAATATGGAAAGAAATTTGAAATTTGCATTGCAAGTTTATCTTAATAAGTACAGTGAAGGAATAGAACCAGATTCTATGACACAAATTAATATGAATGATGTTGCTGACCAACATCCATTTTATGGAGGCAAGGGTGTTTACATTATGCGAAGTATGCTCCATAAAGTAGTACTCGATGTATTACCGCAACAAAGAATTAGTACATTAATAAGTGCTGATATAAAGAATTTGGAATCCTTTATTGGAAAATTGTACCCAAATCCTGCAACGCATCAGTTAAACTATGAATGCAATTTGGATAATCAAAACAATGGTCAATTCATTTTAAAAAACTCATTGGGTAGTACAGTAATAAATAAATTGATAAATAGTACTAGCAATGTGATTGAAATTATGGGTTTAGGCGATGGAATTTATTATTATATTGTGAATGTAAATGATACAATTGTTGACAAAGGAAAAATTTTAATTAATAAATAATGGCTAAAGCAGGCGTCGTAAATGGCGCCTGCTTCATTTCTAATTCCTACAAAATGAAATATATATTATTTGCATTTCTATTACCATTATTCTGCTCTTCTCAAAGCAGTAATTCTATTTGGGTTTTTGGTGATAGTGCAGGAATTAGTTTTACTACACTTTCTAATCCAATACCAATTAGTTCTGGAATGGACGGAAGAGGAAGTTGTGCTTCTATTTCCGATTCAACTGGCGAATTGTTGTTTTACTCATATACTCGTGCAGGGTTTGGTGATTGGGCTGTATTTGTGCATAGTAAGCAAAATACACAAATGGCAAATGGAGACTCAATTAATGGTGCAGGGTGGTATCATGAATTGCAAATCATACCTTTTTCGTTGGATAACCATAAATATTATTTATTTAGTTATGGATCTGATGAACCAAACAATGAAGGTTTGTATTATTCAATAGTTGATATGACATTGAATGGGGGATTAGGCGATGTTTCAATTAAAGATATTCAAATTAATCCCAACAGAATTGCAGATTGTTTAACTGCTGTTAAACATGGAAATGGCAGAGACTGGTGGGTAATCAGCAAATTGTCTGATACCAATGGAACGCAACATAATCGATTTTTTAAGTATTTAATTATGGCTGATAGTATTGTTGCCTTTCCTTACCAGGATCTGGGAGGTGCAACGGATGTTGATTTTCAAAAACTTGTATGGCATCCATCACATGATAAGTTTATGCTTATAAATACAAATGGATATATGGCTGAATATTCTTTTGATCGTTGTTCAGGTTACATTGGATTGAATAAGAACATTTTTCCTGAGCAAACAAGTAATTTTAATCGGCTATTCTGGGAGGGGGCATATTCACCAAGTGGAAATCTATTTTATGTAACAACAGATTTTTGGTTTGGGGTGGATACAAGTTATTTATTTCAATTGGATCTAACTGCTGTTGATATTCCTGGCACAATGGATACACTTGACGGGACGGTTGCTCCTTTAGCAACTGGAGCTGTAAGACTCGCTCCTGATAATAAAATTTATTTTACAAGATGGTACTTATGCAATGCTATTCCGTACTGTTATCCATATCCGGATAGTGTTCGAAATATATATAATGAAAACCTAAGTGTAATCAATTCACCTGACAGTCTTGGAAATGCCTGCGATTATCAACCTTTCAGTTTCTACCTCGGAGGTAAACGTACATATTCGGGTCTCCCAAACAATCCTGACTATGATTTAGGGCCCCTAGTTGGAAGTCCTTGTGATTCCTTAACAGTTGGAATAAATGAATCGGTTAAATTAAATTCC
>JANOBN010000369.1:0-4129 GCA_031411675.1 Bacteroidota bacterium
ATTCGATACGCATCCTTTAATTGGTGAAATAAAAAAGCAGTTATATATAAATGGTGCAGTTTATTCTTCGATGAGTGGAAGCGGATCTTCTGTATATGGTGTTTTTGCAAATCCTGTTTCTTTAACCGGCAAATTTCCTGATTGTAAAATATGGGCCAGCAATGATGCTTTGAAGTAAATTTTGGTCCAAAAAGGAAATCTTTCTATTTTCTAATTAAAATGAAATTAATCTCTTTTGCCGGATCAGCAAATGCCTGATAGCATGACCCTATAAATTGAGCCGTTGTAAAATTTCTGTATGATTATACTTTTATTGGGTAATTATGACTGCTATAAATTATCTATTTTCGCCCTGTTGGAAAACAATGGTATTCAACCCTTATTTTTTCCACAATTCACGAAATAATTAATTCAGTTAAGGAAATGGCAAACGTAGAATTAAAAATGCCTAAAATGGGCGAAAGTGTTCATGAAGCAACTATAATCAGGTGGCTGAAGAAGGAGGGGGATAGAGTAGAGGCTGATGAAACAGTGCTAGAAATAGCTACGGATAAGGTTGATTCGGAGGTCCCCTCTACTGCTGCAGGAACACTAACAAAGCTCCTTTTTAAAGATGGCGATGTTGTTCAGGTAGGAACCGTTATTGCATTTATTGAGAGTGGCGCAGTTTCAAATGCTTCACAAAACGGAAAAGCCAATGAAACAGCCGGCACCACTGCTCCGGTGAGTGCGCCTGTTGCCTCGATACCAACTCCAATTCCTGCTCCTGCTCCGGCAATGGCCGTTGTTACAGCAGGCCCAATTGTAAGTGGTGACCGTTTTTATTCACCATTAGTGAGGAATATCGCTACTGCAGAAGGAATTGGTCAGTCTGAATTAGATGCCATAAATGGATCAGGCGATGGTGGAAGGGTTACCAAGAAGGATATTTTGGCTTATGTTGATACCCGGAAATCAGGTAAAGTTACAGTTTCACAACCTGCTGCAATGCCTCAGTCAGCTTCGGCAATAGCATCACCTGCGGTTGCTGCACCGGCTGTTTCAGTTAGTGGAGATGTTGAAATAGTAGAAATGGACAGGATGCGTAAACTCATTGCTGATCATATGGTAATGAGTAAGCACACTTCGGCACACGTTACTTCTTTTGTGGAAGCCGATGTAACTTCCATTGTTATGTGGCGCGAAAGAGTGAAGAAGTCCTTTGAAAAGCGGGAAAATGAAAAAATCACGTATACGCCTGTTTTTATAGAGGCAATTGTAAAAGCGATAAAAGACTTTCCACTTATCAATGTTAGTGTTGATGGAAGTAAAATAATTATTAAGAAGAACATTAACATTGGTATGGCTGCAGCTCTTCCAACAGGCAATCTGATTGTTCCTGTCATTAAAAATGCAGATCGTATGAACTTGATAGGGCTCACCAAAGCCGTGAATGATTTTGCAACCCGTGCCAGGGCAAATAAGCTTCAGCCGGACGATATTCAGGGCGGCACCTTCACCATGACCAATGTAGGCACCTTTGGAAATTTGATGGGTACTCCGATTATTAATCAGCCTCAGGTAGCAATTATGGCATTCGGGGCCATCAAGAAAAAACCGGCAGTTATTGAGACTCCTCAAGGTGACACGATTGGTATTCGCCATATGATGTTCCTGTCGCTGAGCTATGATCATAGGGTTGTAGACGGGATGTTAGGTGGTAGTTTTCTGCGCAAAGTGGCCGATTACCTTGAACAGTTTGATGCGAATAGGGAGATTTAACTTTTAATAATTCAGTGATTCTGGCTTAAGTGCTGATTATCAATTGATTTAATGTATGGCTTTCAGTTAATTTTCTTGCACATACTGCTTGTCAAATAAAAAATAAAATCTACTTTTGCCGTCCGCTTAAAGTGGCGGAGCGTTCTTTATATCATTTAATTACAAAAAAGTACAACGGCCCGTTCGTCTAGGGGTTAGGACATCTCCCTTTCACGGAGGAAACAGGGGTTCGATTCCCCTACGGGCTACTTGATTAGTAAACAGTTAAAGGTTAATGGTTAATTGTTGAAAATGAAAGTTGAAAATCCATTACCATTAATCAAATCAGGAATAACGAATAATAAACAAAGTCATGGCAAATCATAAATCAGCCCAAAAACGCATTCGCAACAGTGAGACTAAAAACGAGCGTAACCGTTATCAGGCAAAATCTGCGCGAACGATAATTAAGAAAATTCGCACTTCTACCGATAAAAAAGAAGCTTCAGAAATGCTTCCTAAGATTGCTGCGATGTTGGATAAACTGGCAAAAACGAATGTTATTCATAAAAATAAAGCATCTAACCTGAAGTCGGAATTGACACTACAGGTGAATAAAATGAAATAATAATCAACTTAATTGTTTAAAAGCCCTTACTCACCGGTAAGGGCTTTTTTTTTGTTAATAGTTGATTTGATTATATTGTTTTTTATTGCCGCTTTCTCATTTTATTTGGAGAATTATGAAAGCCGAAACTCAAGTGATTGGTTTAATGTCAGGAACATCATTAGATGGTATTGATGTTGCCTGTTGTAATTTTTATAAAGAAGATATTTGGCGCTATGAAATTCTTCAGGCAGAAACGATTGTTTATACGGAAGAATGGAAAAGCCGTCTTCTTAATCTGACACAAGCTAATGCATTGAATTATGTTACTACTGATGTGTTTCTGGGCAGGATGTTGGGCACTATTGTAAATGAGTTTATTGCCAGACATAATTTGCATCCACAGCTAATTGCCAGCCATGGTCATACCATTTTTCATCAACCGGAAAATGGATTTACCTCACAGATTGGTGATGGCGCACAGATTGCGGCATTGACCGGTGTTGATACAGTTTGTGATTTCCGCACGAAGGATGTGGCATTAGGTGGTCAGGGTGCGCCGCTGGTGCCATTTGGTGATCAATTGCTATTTACTAAGTATCGCTTTTGCCTTAATCTTGGTGGTATTTCCAACATCACTTTTAATGATCAGATGAATCCGATTGCATTTGACATCACTATTGCAAACATGGCGTTGAATGAAATTGCAGCGCGCCTTGGTAAAACATTTGATAAGGATGGAGTTGATGCATCACATGGTAAATTGTTACCGGAGTTACTTCAAAGGCTGAATGATAATGAATACTTCAATAAAACTTATCCAAAATCTTTAGGTCGCGAATGGTATGAAAAAAACATACAACCTCATTTAACAAATAATATATATAGTGAAAGGGACATCCTTTATACTTTATGTGAGCATATCGGAGAGCAGGTTGGCAAGGCTATCCGTTTATTTTCTTTTAATGAAGAAGACGAATTATTAATTACGGGAGGAGGAGCCTTTAATAAAACATTAATCAGCAGAATAAAATTTCATTCACCAATAAAAGTTATTATTCCTGATGCCCTGACCATTTCCTTTAAAGAAGCACTCATTTTTGCTTTTCTGGGTTTATTATATATAAAAGGTGATATTAACATTAATAATGTTATTACCGGCTCAACAAGAAGCCATATTGGCGGTGCACTTTATAAAGGCAAGTGATTTTTTAAAAAGGCCATAAAAATAATGGATACATAATACCATCGTTACTGATGGTTCGCAAAATCCAATTATTAAATAAATCAAAAGTCGTCGTCATCATCTTCCAGCCCATCAAAAGCTTCATCAAACCCTTTGAAATTTTCATCGATAGCCTCCGGATCAATTTCAGGATCATCTTCATCAACATCATAACGTTGATTTTTTAGTTCCTTAGATTTTAATGGCTCCATTTTACGGGAGCGGGCATCAGCTGTGCCTGTCTTTTTGGTTTTTGAAGGGGTAGTTGTCTTCTTAGTTTTCATTTTTTAAAAGGTGGATCGGGAATGTATCAGAGAGTTTTGTTGTTGATCATTACGAGGCCGTAAAAAGACGTTATTAGATGTTATACCGGACAAATGTAAAAAAGTTTCATTTTGATTCTGCAAATTTCTTAACAGGTTTTTTCATTTTTTTTCTGTTTTTCATTTCAGCCGGCCTACCTTTTACAAGATAAATGTGCCTGACCTTGTTTCATTTCTCTACTTTTGCCTACTTAGTAAATATGATATGCTCGAACTTTTAAAGCGATTTGAAGA
>JANOBN010000370.1:0-2547 GCA_031411675.1 Bacteroidota bacterium
AACCAAAGGACCCGGTTAAAAAGGAAGATATGCCTCCAAAAGAAAACCCGCTTCAGAAAAGTGAATTTATTTTACCAAAATAATACCTAATATATTTACTCAACCCGGGCTAAAGCCGGTTTATTATTTATAATTCTAAGTAAACATTCAGCTAAATCAATAAATATGTCAGTTCACGGAGAAATAAAAAAGGTAACCACACATACCTTGCAGGAAATGAAACGCCATGGTGAAAAAATCTCCATGCTTACTGCATATGATTTTAGTCTGGCGCGTATTATCGATGAAGCGGGTATTGATGTTATCCTTGTTGGTGATTCCGCAAGCAATGTAATGGCCGGTCATGAAACAACTTTACCTATAACATTGGATCAGATGATCTATCATGCATCATCGGTTGTTCGTGCTGTTAAACGTGCACTTGTAGTGGTGGATTTGCCTTTTGGTTCCTATCAAGGGAATTCAAAAGAAGCATTGAATTCAGCAATAAGAATAATGAAAGAATCAGGTGCACATGCAGTAAAGATGGAAGGCGGTGCAGAGATAAAAGATTCTATTGTCCGAATACTTTCTGCCGGCGTTCCGGTAATGGGGCATCTCGGATTGACACCACAGTCTATTTATAAATTCGGAACATATGTTGTAAGAGCAAGAGAAGAAGCAGAAGCACAACGTCTCAAAGAAGATGCACTTGTTCTGGAAGAATCCGGTTGCTTTTCAATTGTGCTGGAGAAAATACCGGCTGCATTAGCGGCAGAGGTAAGTGCCTCCTTAAAAATTCCTACCATTGGTATTGGTGCGGGAAACGGTACCGATGGGCAGGTATTGGTTTTGCATGATATGATGGGAATTAATAAAGAATTTAATCCCCGGTTTTTACGACGTTATATGAATCTTTATGATGATATGATAAAAGCAACTGAGAATTATATTAAGGATATTAAAAGTGGTGACTTTCCTAATGAGAAAGAACAATATTAACTAAAAGGTATTAACCGGTAAAATAGGGGTTGTCAAAATCTATTTCTGAATTTAATATACGTTGTCACACAAAGTCAGAGGTAAAATAATTCAACCATCCACGCTAAAACTAGTTAAACAAATATCTTAAAAAACGAAAACAAATAATCCTGATAGTAACGCATTCAAAAAATGATCAACTAATTATGCTGCTGGAAATAAGTCCAAAACTACCCATGATTAACAAAGCTGTTACAAAAGATTTCTACATAAATAAGTTAGATTTTAAAGAATATGGAAATGTTGATTTTGATAGTTATCTGATGTTGCAAAAGGACAATATACAAATTCATTTTTTTGAGTTTAAAGAGCTTAATCCCAAAGAAAACTATGGCCAGGTCTATATAAGAACTGATAATATTGAGAAGTTTTACCAATCATTGCTTGACAAAAAAATAAGAGTTCACCCAAACGGGTATTTAGAAACAAAACCATGGGGACAAAAAGAGTTTTCATTACTGGATCCGGACAACAATTTATTGACTTTTGGTCAAAGTGTTTAAGGAATGATTTATTATCAATTGGTTAACTTAATAATTCTTTACAGAATGTTTTATAATTACCAATTTCAACATCACCCATTAATTTATCCATGGAAATAATTTACGAAGACAACCACCTCATTATTGTGAATAAAAGTTCAGGCGAGCTGGTGCAGGGTGATAAAACCGGTGATGCACCGATGAGTGACCATCTGAAATTATATATAAAAGAAAAATATGCAAAACCCGGAGAAGTTTTTTTAGGTACTGTGCATCGTATCGACAGACCGGTAAGTGGCATTGTAATTTTTGCTCGTACCAGCAAAGCTCTGGAACGAATGAATAAAATGTTCCAGGAAAAAGGTGTACAGAAAACATATCTGGCAGTTGTTAAAAACCGGCCACCGAAAGAAGAAGATCATTTGGTTCACTATCTGCTAAAGAACGAAAAGCAGAATAAAAGTTATGCAAAAGAATTGCCCTTTCCTAAAGCATTAAAATGTGAGTTAGATTACAAGGTCCTCGCCCACTCTGACAACTATCATCTTCTGGAAATTAACCCACACACTGGGCGCCATCATCAGATCCGTTCTCAACTATCATTTATTGGAAGCCCGATAAAAGGTGATTTGAAATATGGTTTTAACCGAAGTAATGAGGATGGCTCGATCCATTTACATGCTTATGCCGTTCGGTTTATTCATCCGGTTACGAAGGAGGAATTATATATTAAATGCACTCCGCCAAAAGAAGCACTATGGGATTTTTTCAGAGAATATCTTAACTGATTTATTACATATCACTTAAAATTATTAGTATTTAAAAGATGCAAGTTTGTCACCTTATCAACTATAGGCTTGCTTTTTGATTATCTTTGCGCTTCGTTCTTTGAAAAAAGTTTACAAAATATGGGGCCGACAGGAATCGACAGCTTGTGACTCTGATATGTAAGCATGCCGTGCTTTGTGATGTTGGCACGTGAATCTCAACTCTCAATCGTCTTAACTGGCGAAACTTCATTTGCGCTTGCTGCCTAATCACCATG
>JANOBN010000371.1:0-6492 GCA_031411675.1 Bacteroidota bacterium
AATAACTCAATAACCAATAACTCAATAACCCAATAATGAATAATGAACAAGGAATATTGAATAATGAAGTATTGAATAACTCAATAACCGATAACCATTAACTATTAACCCACCACTGGCGCGCGCTTGTCGCGCGTGACACTCCGCCTGGGTTTTTTTGCATTTACGTCCAGCCCGGGGCTTTTTGAGGAACTTTGAAGCATAAAAATAACCGCCAGCATATCGCTTATTTTTAAAAATAGTTGATAATTCGAAATTTAGAACTATATTTGTTGCGTATTTAACAATTGAGGATGAACAGGACACAGGTTGATAAATCTTACGGCAGAATTTTGGGGGTTGCTTATACATACGTTTTCAGACAACTGGCAAAACATATGAGGGAAAAGAATCTGCCAATAACACCTGATCAGTTCAGAGTGCTTACTCATTTGTGGCAGCACGATGGATGTTCACAACAAGAATTGGCCATCGGTTCGCTCAGAGACAGAGCAAATGTTACCCGTATTATTGATATTTTAGAAAGAGAAGGTATTGTGGAGCGGGCAGATCACGAATGCGACCGGAGAATATTTAAAATTCAACTCACTAAGAAAGGAAAAGGAATAGAAAAAGATGCAATGGCTTGCGGTCAGGCTGCCATTGATGATGCACTTAAAGGTGTGAGTAAAAGCGATCTGGAAGTTTGTATGAAGGTGCTGAATAAAACCATTGAGAATTTAAAATAAATTTTTTAATTTATTAGTTGCGTAGTAAACAATTGAATAATTAACTAAAAATAAACCCTAATGGAAAATCAACTGGAAGGAAAAAAAGTAATTGTTGCCGGCGGCAGCCGAGGCATCGGCAAAGAAATTGTTCTTGAGCTGGCAAGAAAGGGCGCGCATATTTTATTCACCTATGTAGCTAACGAAACGGAAGCAAAAGCTACGGAACTGGAAGCAAGAAGGATTACACCAAATGTTCTGGCTATAAAAGCGAGCATTAACAGCAGGGAAGAAATGAATAAAGTCTTTGATTTTGTTCCCGCTAACTTTGGGGGTAAAATAGATATATACATTGGCGTGGCTTTCCCTCAAAGTGTATTTATGCCAACAACTAATATGACAGAGGATGGATTTGACAGCATGTTTAATGCAGTTCGTGGACATTACTTCGCTTTGCAAAAAGCAGCACAGAGTCTTAATAACGGGGGGAAAATAATTGTTTTCAGCAGTGGAGCTGCTGCTATGCCTCAGCCTGCCAGTGGTGCTTATGCCGGAGCAAAATCTGCCATTGAAAAATTCGCATTATCCTTATCAAAGGAAACAGGTCAACAGCAAATTACAGTTAATGTAGTTTCTCCCGGTGTTACCCAAACAGAAGGTTTAGTGGCACCAAAGGAGATGATAGATATGCTGGTGGCTCAAACTCCACTTGGCAGGTTAGGAACTGTGCAAGATATCGCAAAGGTTACAGTTCAGCTTTGCCTGCCGGAGATGAACTGGATAAACGGCCAGATTATTCAGGTAAACGGAGGCATTCTTTAATATTCAATAATTAATTTAATAACCATAAAATAAAGGGAAACAAAATGAACATTTCAACACAGGATTTATTGGAAATCCAAAACCTGATTGCAACCTACACAGTTGCTACCGACAACAAAGATGTTAACGGGTTTATGAATTGCTGGGTTAGCCCGGAAGAGTTTGGTGGCTATGACAGCGGAGCCTTTGGCAATATGAAAACATGGGAAGAGCTAAAAGCCTTTGAAGCTCATCATGTGGGAGAAGGTGGCAATGCCAATGGTAAAAGGCATATGGTTACAAATTTGATAATTCAGCCGGTAAATGAAACAGAAGTTAGTGTAACTCATGATATGATTGTATTGGAAGTTGCTGCCATTCCTTATGTGGTTGCTTCAGGGCGTTACAATAACAGCAAGGTTGTAAAAACATCCAATGGCTGGAAATTTAAATGGAGAAAGCTGGATGTGGACAGCGGCTTCTTTAAGCTTATGGAACAATGGCAGCAAAACGAAATTAAATAATTCACATTAATCACTAATTAATCATGACCAACAAACTAAATTTCAAAGAAGTAATGATGGCCGGCTTAACTGCCGCTTCCGTTTCCGTAATTATCAATGTTATTCTGTTCTTTATCTTTAAATCGATAGGATGGATAACGGATGATGTATTTGTTCAACCCAATCAGCCATTGACGGTGCTTCCCGTTATTATTTCAAGTGTTATTCCAACCTTGATTGCTTCACTTGTATTTTTCTTTATTGAGAAATATACGCAAGATGGATTTAAAATATTCAGTATTATCTCCATCATTTTAATGTTGCTTTCATTAGCGATGCCTTTTACCGGAATCCCCAATGTGCCTGTTAAATATGCTTTAGCGCTGGAGCCAATGCATTTTGTTGTTCCGCTGGTGCTCTTATATTTCATCAACAGAAGTAAAAAAAGCAACGCCTGATATGGCAAAGGTAACTGCTATAAATACTGGCGAACATTATAAAACTGTTTTAAGTTCATCGTCCAATCAATTGCTTGCTGATGAACCTGAAAGTAACGGTGGAAATGATGAAGGCTTTTCTCCCGGAGAACTGTTAGCATCTGCTTTGGCGTCATGCACCTGCATTACCTTGCGCATGTATGCCGACAGAAAGAAATGGAATCTTGAAAAAGTGGAAGCGGAAATTGATTTCACGTTTAATAAGGAGACGAAGTCATCCCATATACAACGGTCAATAACACTTCAGGGGAATTTATCAGAGGAAGAAAAGCAGCGGCTGCTGTTTATTGCAGAAAAATGCTTTATACATAATGTGCTAAGTAATCCTGTTCAAATTAAATCAAGTTTAAAATGAAAGAGATCACAAAAAAATATTCCAATGGTGAGGTAACTATTGTCTGGCAACCTTCTGTTTGTATTCACTCCGCCATTTGTTGGAGAGGTGAAAACGGATTGCCTCAGGTATTTAATCCTTCGGAGAAACCCTGGATCAAACCGGAAGGAGCTGAAACAAAAAGAATAATTGAACAGATTAAAAAATGTCCCAGTGGGGCGCTCTCTTATTTTATGAACGACGAAAAAGAAAAAAACACAGAAGTGACGGCTGAAAGCATTGTGGAAATAACTCCCAACGGCCCTTTGATGGTGTATGGAAATATTACTGTTAAAGATAGTGCCGGGAATACCACCCAAAAAAATAAAGTAACGGCCTTTTGCAGGTGTGGCGCTTCCGGCAATAAACCTTATTGTGATGGAAGTCACAGAAAAATAAATTTTCAGGGATAAGATGAAATACCTTTTGAGAGAAAATAAAGACCGCATTCACAAACAGGATGCATGGAAAAAAAGCGCCTATGCATTTGTTCCGTATCAAACCAACTTTGGTGAGCTCTGTGGCTTTGCCGATGACATTGTGGAACCCGGACAGGGCTTTGGAATGCATCCGCATCAGAACATGGAGATCAGCACCATTGTTATTTCAGGTTCACAGGCACACAAGGACAATACGGGCAGTGAAGGCATTGTCAATGAAAATTGTGTGCAGACCATGAGTGCGGGAACCGGTATCATGCACAGTGAATTCAATGCATCAAAAACGGAATCCTTTCACAGTTTTCAAATCTGGGTTTATCCGAAAAAAGAAAATGTAAAACCACGGCATGAGAAATTTAGTTATCAGGCGGAAGACAAACGCAACAAAGTTCTTCTGACGCTTTCGCCGGATGGAAGGAATAAAACCGCACTTATCAATCAGGATGCATTCTTTAGTGTTGCTAAATTAGAGAAAGGGAATTCCGTTACTTATGAAATGAATTCAAAGGGAAATGGAGTATATGTACATTGCGCAACAGGAGCTATGGAGATTGACAATAATAAACTGGCAGCCGGTGATGCCATTGGAATTTATGATACCGATACATTTGCCATAAAGTCTAATGAAGATGCAGAGTTAATATTTGTAGAAGTCCCAATGCTGCGGGGTATAAAAATATAATTTATGTATAGAGCCATTGTATTTATTTTAATTTCAATTAACATCAGCGCATGTGCGCAAAACAAAAATAATATGACACTTATTCGGGAATATATAGCACCACAGGAAAACGCACCGGTAATGGTTTTGTTTGGGGGTCATCCGCAGAGAATGAATGAAGTGGTTTCCATGATCAGAGACAGTCTGAAAACGGTAACCGCTATTGGTAACTTTAGTGAAGAGGAGGGATTACAAAAATTAAGCACATTAAGAAAAGTAGATTTGGTGTTAATTGGAGGCAGATACTCTGAAGAAGAAAGAATCAGAATTCGAAATTATATTGCGGAACATTTTCCGGGTGTTTCAACCACAGAGCCCGGTTATCAATATCCGTATGATAATACTGCTATTTTGAATGATATCCGCATCAAGTTAAACCTTAAGTAATACAATTCATGTAAAAAGTTGCCACTTTCCGGCGCAAGCCTTGTGCGCCTGATTAGCGTGGCAGAAAAAGTATCAAGTATCTAGTATCAAGTATCTAGTACAAAAAATATTAACTTAATAACCAATAACTAATAACTAATTCACCGTCTCGTTCAGACGTCTTCACTAGCGTCTCGTTCAGGCGTCTTCGCCTGAATGTTTTCAAAATGCCATACGGCGTCCACGCCGCTCCGGGGATTTATTGGCAATTCCGTCCGGACCATTTTTAAAAGAATATTGAATTTTGAATGTTGTCGCGAAGTGTCGCGATTAGAATTTAGAATTTCCTTCCACCCTGGGGCTTAAATCTTGTCCTCTGGCTTATCATAGAAGACTTGCTCCCTAAAAATGCCGGTTGCTATTCTTTGGGTATTGGTATTTTAATTATATTGGTACTATTACTATTTGTAACCAATGTTTTGAGATCCCTTCTGTTAATACCCTTACATCAACCATACTTTTAACTATTTTACGCACCACTTTTAATCCATCAATGAATTGACGAAAAAAATAACAAGCAAGTTCTGTAGAGTTTTAAATTGCCGGAGTCCGGATACCGGGGTGGGGATTGCAGAAGGTGAGATATTAAAGCTGAAGGAAAGTATGTTAGCTGTAATCCGGCCGGAACAGACTGCAAAAGATGAATGAACTTGAAAATTGATAAAAACAAATACTCTGTCAGAAACAATTTCATTTGCACTTTTATGTATCACTTCATTTTTCACGTTGATAAACCATTGGGTACGGCGCGGAACATAATATCTGAATAAAATTAAAATAGACTTGATTATTCGATTTTAATCGTAGCCAAAAATAGTTGCAGCTATCATTTATTTATCTTAAATTTGTTTAACGCTAAAGCATTAACAACTTTCAAATAACCTGTTTTTTATTATTGATTTTAAATTAAACCTGAATTTTCAAACTTACTTTATCATGAAAAACAAACTGAAAAAATGCACCATTCTAATTTTCTTGCTGCTTATTTGCACTCACTTTAATGGGCTTTCGCAAGTAAGCGGGGATTATCGTTCTCACCAAAGTGGTAATTGGAATCAAACCTCTACCTGGGAAAGATGGAACGGGTCGTCATGGGTAACACCTGCTCCATCCTCACCTACCAGTAGTGATGGAAAAATTACTATTAGAAGTTCCGATATTGTCACAGTAACTACTGATGTAATCGTTGGCGATGTAACTATCAATTCGGGCTGTCAGTTAACAATAAATTCCGCTGTTACTTTAACTGTTTCCAATGACATTCCCCAATATGATATAACCGTAAATGGCACTTTACTAAATAAAGGTACTCTTACTTTTTCAGGTATTGGAAATATGTATGTTGGTTCAGGAGGGAGATATATCCATAATACCACATCTGGTGCAGGAGCCGTGTTGGACGCAACCAATCTGGCAACCACTTCCACATGGACCTATAGAGGGTCAGGTACACTTCAACCAAGTGTTGCTTTTTCAGGAAGAAATTATGGCCATCTGGAGTTTGAATCAACAACAGGGAGCTGGAGTATTTCACCCAGTGCCAGCAATCCAACTACCTGCAATGATTTTTATGTAGGAAGTAATGTAACCATCAACAGTAGCAATACAGGACTATTGACTGTGGCTGGCGATTTTACAATCAATGGTGACCTAAATACAGGATCAGGAAAGCAATCCTTTTTACTCACGGGCTTTGATAAGAATATTGGGGGAACAGCTTTATACAATTTTTTTGACGAACTTACAATTGGCTCTACAGGGTATTATACCGTTTTGAATGATATACACACTAGTAGTTCAGCAGATTTTATAGTGGAAGGAATTATGGAAATATCCATTCCTCAATTCGCTGCCCAAATTTTTGGTAACGGAGGCTCATCAACCTTTACTCTTGCCTCAGGAGCAACTTTAATAACCGGTGCTTCCGCAGGAATTAATTATTCTGTATCCGGTTTTGGCGGCACATTTTATCATGCTGGTGCTAACTATGAATTTAATATGATAGGTGAAAGTCCTATTTCTCC
>JANOBN010000372.1:0-5176 GCA_031411675.1 Bacteroidota bacterium
TATAACAATGAATGGATTTCTTTTCAGGCGGGGCAGCCACAATCCAATCAACAATATTTTCGTATAGCAGTTTGGAAAGAAGGAATCTTTAAACTTACCTATAACGATTTGCAGCTGGCAGGCGTTGATACCAACAATTGGTTTCAGCCTTCCCGTTTTCAATTATTTTATCAGGGCAAAGAACAATGTATTGAAGTAATAGATAATGGCCAACAGGGTATATTCAGGACAGGAGACTATATATTATTTTATGGAAAACCTAACTTGGGTGAGCTGGATAGTAAACTTTATGATTCTGCAAGTTTTCAACCCAACCCGTATTACAGTTTATTTAATGATACTGCTGTTTATTTTCTAACATATAACCCCGCTACCACTTCTGCAAGAAGAGTGGTGATTGAAAATGATGTTAATTTTTCAGGTTATACAGCACAAACAGAATATGTTGCTGAAGAAGTAAAAGAATATCATAGTGAATATAATATCTCCACCCGCGATGGTGAAGGCGTTGCTGATAACTCCTATACTGCAGGAGAAGGCTTTGTTTTGAAAAAAGACTTTTGTTATAAGTCAGTACCCTTTGCTCAAACTTTCCAGGTATCGCAACTTTCCGGCAATACTGCAGATATAGAAGTAACTGTTGCCGGAGGAAATCTTGATGTTCACTTTATAAAGATCTTTGTGAATGGCACAGAATATATAAATGATGTTTTTTATACCTATGACTTAAGGCGCTATAATTTTACAGCAACAAATATTACCAACGGCACAGTTACAGTATCGGTAGAACCGCAGGATGCTCCGGGTGTTTACCGGAATTATGTTCATGTTGGTTACATCAAAATAAAAAATAACCGGGGATATAATTTCAGCGGAATTTCATTACCCTATCAATTTAACACAGCAGCAACTGCCGGTAAAGCCTATGTTGAATTAAATAATCTTTCTGTAACAGATCCCTGCTTATATATATTGGATGATGACACGATAAAAAAAGTGCTACTCGACAAAAGTGCAGGGCTGCCTAAGGGTTTGATCCCGTCTAACGGTTCGGCAAAGCATTGCCTGCTGACTGACTCCTCCTCAATATATAATGCATCCGGTAATGTTATACTAAGCCCGGCAGGAATAAATGGCTATTTCACCAATTTTAAAGAACTGGCTATCAACAAAGATTTTCTTATTGTCTCCAATAAATTAATATGGAATAAGGCAATTGAATACGGGGCTTATCGTGATTCAACAGGACATGCCCCACTATTAGCAGATGTAGACGAATTGTATGATCAATTTGCATGGGGAGTGAAGAAACATCCGCTTTCTATTCGCAATTATGCTGATTATCTTCTTGACAATACTAATCCAAAACCAAAATATCTTTTCTTTATTGGTAAAGCAGTAATGTCGAATAATGCACGTACTGCTTCCTACAATTCCAATCTTGTTCCCACATTTGGTGAGCCGGCCTCCGATATGATGTTTACATCGAAGTTGAACAGCACACAATTTATTCCGGAGCTGGCAACAGGCCGACTAGCCGCTATAAATGATACAGACGTTACCAATTATCTGGACAAAGTAAGAACCTATGAAGCAGTGCAGGCTGTTCAAACTCCACAAGAATGGATGAAGCGCGTTCTTCATTTTGGTGGTGGTACCAATTTCGATGAACAATTTGAAATTTCCAGTAAACTGGCAATATATAAATCCATTATAGAAGACACTTTATTTGGCGGACATGTAGAAACATTTCTGAAAAATTCTGTTGATCCTATACAGGTGAATCAAAGTCAGTACCTGAAAGATTTAATTGACGATGGCTGTAGCATGATGACATTTTATGGTCATGCTGCAGGATCAGGATTTGATATTTCCACTGATGCTCCGGAGAACTATACTAACTATGGAAGGTATCCTGTTATTTTAGCGCAATCCTGTTATGTTGGAGATATCCATTCTACTGCCCGTTTACTGAATGAACGATTTGTTCTTGCTAAAAACAAAGCTGCTATAGCTTTTCTTGCAGTTGCTGATAAAGCTTATGTGGAAGACCTTGATATATATTCCACACGACTTCACAAACAATTATTCCGTTACCGATACGGCAGTACATTGGGTGAAGCGATGATGTCAACTATAGATTCTATTTCGGGCAACAACCTGTTAAAAGGAATCAGTATGAACATGACCTTACATGGTGATCCTGCATTAAAAATGAATTTGTATGACAGCACAGAGCTGAAGGTATCTGATCCTGAAATCTTTTATTCCCCGGCTGTAGTAACAACACAAACAGAAAATTTCGATGTAAATATTGTTATTTCAAATTTGGGCAAAACAACCGCTACCCCCTTTCAGTTAAAACTCACACGGATATTTTCCAATGGAACTTCTAAAGACACTTCACTTATAGTAACTGCATTTCACTTTAAAGATACGGTAACAATTACCTTACCGGTGGATTTTCAATCCGGATCAGGGCTTAATCAGTTTAATGTAATAATAGATGAGGATAATGTTATTCCTGAATACGATGACTTACTAAATAACAGGGCTTTTTCACAATTGATAATTAATTCCAATGATATTAATCCTGTTTATCCTCAGCAATATGCTATAGTGCCAAATGCAGCACTTTCATTAAAAGCCACTACTGCTAATTTGTTTGCTTCCACTAAAAGTTATCGTTTTGAAATAGATACTAATGCCCATTTTGTTTCACCTGTTCAAACCGGCGTTGTTACCGGAGCAGGCATTGTAAGTTATACCATACCTTTTCCATTAGACTCTGATCTGGTTTATTACTGGCGGGTAGCGAATGATTCCGTTACTGCTGCCGACACCTCCATTTCTAATAAATACCAATGGAAAAACAGTTCCTTTATATATAAGCCCGGAATCACAGGATGGTCGCAGGCTCATTATCAGCAATTCAATGAAAACAAATACACCAACCTGATATATAGTGATAATGTTAATCAGGCTTTTCAATTTGTGAGTGATTCCAACTCTATACAAGCACTGAATTTTTACACACCGGTATTAGGTAATGCTGATCCCGGAGTTTATTTAAATAATTCATTAGTAGAAGGCGGCGGTTGTGGTTCTGCCGGAAATTCCTTTGCTTTAATTGTACTGGATTCGCTGGACAATACCCTGGCCTGGAATACACAAGCCAAACATATCGGACAATACAATACATACAGTGAAGAGATTGATACATCAGGACAAATAATTATACATTCTACCTGTCGTGCGCGTCCTGAAAAATATTTTCTGTTCCCGTACAACAATCAGGCATATGTTGACAGTCTGGTTGCCGTGCTGACCGATTCAGTACCCTGTGGTAATTACATTGTTTTATGGTCAGGAAAAGTGGGCGCTAATGCACATTTTGATTATTCTTCTGTGCATGCAAATTTATTCAGCACATTGTCGGCTATGGGTGCTCCGGGCATCACTGCATTAAACGACTCTGACATATTTATTCTCTTTACACGCAAATGTGATCCTTCCTCCACTATATTAACCATTGGCAATAGCGCAAATCCAAATCTCGTCATAAACACCCTGATTGGCGGAAGATGGAATCAGGGTTTTGCGGCTTCTACATTGATCGGCCCTGCAATGAACTGGAATTCGATGAACTGGAGTTTTCACAATACAGAAACTGTAAACAGCCAGGACAGCATTTCACTTTATATATACGGAGTTGACAGCAGCGGAAAAGAAACATTACTAATTGACAGCATTACTCCCTCTGTTCCGGTTGTGAACGGATTAAATACACAAATCAGCCCCTCAGTATATCCTTATCTAAAGTTAAAATCCTATAATCAGGATTTAAGCTCTACTCCAACCCCACCACAGCTTGATAAATGGCAGGTTTATTATCAACCGGTACCGGAAGGGTCGTTAAACACATTATATTATACAGCACCTGCTGACACTGCACAGGAAGGGGACGATGTAACATTCAGCATTGCCTTTGAAAACATCAGCACCATTGCTATGGACACTTTACTTGTGAAGTATTTTATCTATGATAATAACAATATCAGACATAATATTGCCAGCAAAAGATTGCACCGTACATTACCTCCGGGTGATACCATAATGGCTTCCATAACATTTAACACCATGGGTTATGGAGGAAATAACACCTTATGGATTGACGTGAATCCTGACAATGATCAGCCGGAGCAATATCATTTTAATAACATTACTTCCATACCATTTAAAGTCAGCAGAGATATTACCAATCCTTTATTGGATGTTACGTTTGATGGTGTTCATATTCTTAGTGGCGATATTATTTCCGCAAAACCGGGAATACTCATTCAGCTTATTGATGAAAATAAATTCATTGCATTAAATGATACTTCCAACTTTCTGGTTCGAATAAAATCTCCATCAGGAAATGTTAAATATCTGTCATTTGAAAAAAATCCCGGAGTGAGTACGAATCCTGATTTATTAAAATGGACTCCTGCATCGCTTCCTAAAAACAGTTTCAAAATAGAATACAATTCATCATTTCCTGAAGATGGAATTTATGAGTTGATAGTTCAGGCATCTGATGAGTCGGGTAATCTTTCAGGTTCCCGTGATTATCGTATACAATTTGAAGTGATTAATAAAAGTACCATTACCAACGTAATCAACTATCCGAATCCATTTTCAACTGCAACGCGTTTTGTATTTGTATTAACCGGAAGTGAAATTCCTGCCGATTTTAATATCCAGATTATGACAGTAACCGGAAAAGTGATCCGCACTATAACCCGACAGGAATTAGGAACCATTCACATTGGCAGAAACATTACAGATTATGCATGGAATGGCCGTGATGAATTTGGTGATCAGCTTGCCAATGGCGTTTATTTATATCGTGTAATGACGCGTATTAACGGCGAAAGCATTGAACAAAGAGAGACCTCTGCTGATCAATATTTCACCAAAGGCTGGGGAAAAATGTATTTGATGAGATAGAGAAAGTCAGAATTCCTTATCTGTCTCCGCTCATCTTAGAGAAAGCAAGAGGATTTGCATTGACTTCATCGTAAGTATTTCTGTTTTTCAGAATATCGCATGCCATATAAACTGCTTCGCGAAACGAATCTTCTGATGCTGTTCCTTTCCCTGCAATATTATAAGCTGTACCATGATCCGGCGA
>JANOBN010000373.1:0-4140 GCA_031411675.1 Bacteroidota bacterium
GAAACTTATAAGGCAATGCTACCCTTACTCGATTTTCTCAATCGTGCAGATGCCTGATTTAAAATGTAAATTATGAAGAAATTATTTCTTTTATTGCTGTTGATCTCTCCTAATGTTTATTCTCAGGAATGGGTAAAACAAATGAATGATCCTGAAGTTAACTTTTATAAAGTGCAGGAATCATTTAACAAATATTATAAAGAACATCTTAAAAAGGAAGATTCTTTTTTTAAGAAATTATTCCGTTGGACCAGAGAAGCGGAGCAGGAAACACCGGGATTGGAAGTCTTTCGCAGATGGGAGGATTTTATGGCTCCCCGTGTTTACCCTACAGGTAAAAGAATTCAGCCCGATCATTTGTGGAATGAGTTTTACCGTTCCCGCCGGGGTTCCGGTCAAACAACTGTTCAGTCGTCCGGAAACTGGACTTCCCTGGGTCCAGACAACTGGATAACGAATAGTTATAATCCGGGGATAGGAAGAGTGAACGTTGTAGCGGTTGATCCGGTTAATCCTTCAGTTATATATATTGGATCACCGGCAGGAGGGATATGGAAGTCGATGGATGGAGGTTCTACATGGATGCAACCAACAACGGATAAACTACCGAGCATTGGCGTTTCTGCTATTGTCATTGATTATACAAATACCAACATCATATATATAGGCACCGGAGATGGAGATGGAACTGATACTTATAGTAATGGTGTTTTGAAATCAACAGATGGAGGAATGACATGGGTACCAACTGGTTTAAGCTTTGCTTTAACTCAGGCAAGGAAAGTTTGTAAAATGCTAATCGACCCTCTTAACCCTCAGATGATTTATGCAGCAACTAACACCGGATTATTTAAAACAATAAACGGTGGAACCAACTGGACGAATATACGACCCGGGTTTTTCCGTGATATAGAATTTAAGCCGGGAAACTCCCAAGTGATTTATGCCTGTGGTACTTCCTTCGAAAAAACAGAGGATGGTGGACAATCGTTTACTGTGATTACTAGTGGCCTTGCCCCATCCTCTGACATCAATCGTTTGGCAGTTGCCGTAACTGAGGCTGATAGTAATTATGTGTATGTTGCAGCCGGAGATGCAGTTGATGCCGGTTTTTATGGACTGTACCGGTCAACAGATGGAGGTAATACTTTTACGCAACGCTCTAACTCCCCTAATTTATATGGTTACCCAATAAATGGAAGTGATGCCGGAGGTCAGTCATGGTATAGCATGACGTTAAGCGTTTCCCCGTTAAATAAAAATGCTGTTTATACAGGTGGTGTAAATATCTGGTACTCGAATGATGGTGGAATTACATGGAATATCAATACGCATTGGTATTATGGAGGGGCTTATCCTTACGTTCATGCTGATCAGCATCACATGGATTTTGTTGGAACTGCTTTATATGTTGGTTGTGATGGTGGTGTATTTAAAAGCAATGATTTCGGATCTACATGGAATGATTTATCTGCAGGACTGACAATATCGCAACTGTATCGAATCGGCGGTTCCGAAGCAAATCCTAATTTAATAATGGGAGGTGCTCAGGATAACGGTTGTAACATGCTGAATAATGGACAATGGACACATGTCCTTGGGGCTGACGGAATGGAAGTGGCGATTAGTCCATCCAATCCTCAGATTCTTTTTGCTGAGTCGCAGAATGGCGGCATAAATCGCTCAACTAATGGAGGATTAACGGTTAGTAATATCACTACTTCAATTACCAATGTGGAAAGCGGCGCCTGGGTAACACCATTTTCTATAGATCCATTAACATCAACAACACTTTATGCAGGATATGAAAATGTTTGGTCAAGTCAGACCAATGGAAGCACCTGGTCAAAGATTTCCAACTTCAATACCGGGAATGTGATTACCGCATTAACAGTTGCCCCTGCTAATCCCGATTATATATATATTATAAAGGGTAATGCTTTGTATAAAACGGATAATGCCGGAGCAACCTGGACAAATATTTCTGCCGGATTGCCAACTTCAGGCGCCGCTGCAACCTATATTGCAGTACACAATATTGATCCGGAGAAATTATGGGTAACATTCTCCGGTATTCTTAATGGCAGTAAGGTATATTACTCCGACAATGCCGGCTTAACCTGGACAAATGAATCATTGAATTTGCCCAACATTCCTGTCAATTGTATAGCCCGTGAAAACAATTCAGATGACGGATTATATATAGGCACTGATTTAGGTGTGTACTATAGAAATGATAGTTTAAACGGATGGCTTCCCTTTATGAATAATCTTCCGAATGTTTCTGTCACGGAATTGGAGATCAACTATGCAGCAGGAAAAATAAGGGCAGGAACTTATGGCAGAGGCATCTGGGAAAGTGATTTGTATCTATTAAGTTTACCACAAGCAGATTTTGTTTCTGATAGACAACATATTTGTCCGGGTGGCACAATTAATTTTACTGATATGTCAATAGAAGCATATCCGGGATGGCAATGGTCATTCCCGGGTGGAAATCCATCTTCTTCAACTCAGCAAAATCCTTCTGTAGCTTATAGTGCAGCCGGAAATTATGATGTACAATTAATAGTGCAAAATCCTGCCGGTAGCGATACTCTTCTCCGTACTTTATATATAGATGTTTCAAGTCCTCTTTCCGCCACATTACCTTTAATAGAAGGTTTTGAAAATGCTCAATTCCCTCCGGCATTTTGGTCCATTACGGATCCTGACGGCATCATTACCTGGCAACAAGCTGCAGTCGGGGCTTTTGGCAATAGTGCAAAGTGTGCAGAGGTACCTAATTTTGGGCAGAGTTTATCAGGACAGAAAGACTGGCTGCTGACTCCAGTTATTGATCTCTCACAATTAAGTGTTCCTGCTTTAAAGTTTGACAGAGCTTATGCGCGAATACCGGCAAGATTAGACTCACTTAGAATATTTTATACCGGCGACTGTGGAGTTACCAGAACCTATGTTTATAGTAAAGCAGGATCGGCACTGGCAAATGCAGGAGTGCTTACCACTGCATTTACACCAACAGCATCGCAATGGATTTCTGACAGCGTTGCATTACCTTCTTCGGCAGGTATGGTGCAGATTGGGTTTGAAAACCGGAATGGTTATGGAAATAATTTATATATAGACAACATCAATATATATAATAATGTAGTTGGCTTAAGTGAAAATACAGAGCAGGTTGCAGTTTCATTTTCACCAAACCCGGCAGGGGATAATGTGACATTTACAGTTAATTCAAATAATTCTTCTGCTTTTCCTTTTCATCTAAAAATAAGAGATGCAATTGGTAGAATAATGTCAACACATACATTTGAAACTAATGGTAACATTGGTATTAATACTTCCAAATGGCAGAGTGGATTTTATTTAATCGAAGGGTTATCATCAAAGGGAGCCGGAAATTATACGCGTAAACTCTTAGTGGTTCATTAATCAAGGAAGAAATGATGTGAATAGCATTTAATCGTTTTATAGTTTTAACGATTATGGCTGATTTACCTTTTTAAGGTTTGGGATTCTGCGGATGTTAATTAGGTATTTATAGCATTGTTTCTTACTACTTTTGATTGACCTGTTGTATCTTATGGATTATCGTTTGTAGAAGGTATTAAATGTCTGTTATTTCTGCCTGAAATCAGGTATTCACAGGTTAAAGTGCTCCTGTCTGTTATTGGTGCGTCTTTAATATTGCTCATTTTCTTGGTAAAGTGCAGTAAACCAAGTATTTTTACCTAACACAAGGCCAAACAGAACAATATGAAGTCCGTATTTATACTGATTATCACATTCTCATTATCAATAAAATCAAGCTACGGTCAGCAATATGTCTGGACCCAGAAGCAAGCAGTTCCGGGACTTGCAAGATATTCTTCGGCCTCCTTTACCGTAAATGGCAAGGGATATTTTACAACAGGGGCAGATTTTACTATAGGCCAAATTTATAACGATACCTGGGAGTATAACCCAGTAACTAATGCGTGGACTCAAAAGGCCAACTTCTTAGGAGGGCAGCGATATGGTGCAGCAGCATTTTCAATAGGTAATTTCGGTTACGTTGGCACTGGTTGGTCACCCGCAGCCACTAACGATTTTTATAAATATGATCCGGTATTAAATGTTTGGACACCCATCAGCAAT
>JANOBN010000374.1:0-1911 GCA_031411675.1 Bacteroidota bacterium
TCAGCAAAAGCAGGAATTTTAATATCTGATAATTCATCAACTATTGCATCAACACAGATCGGTTCCTGCAAAACAACAGAGTTCAGAATTGAATTTGAGTTATTTTGAATGAAAGAATTATTCTTTATGATATTATTTTTAGAGGTATGATTTGATATTTTTTTATCAGAAACTAAAACTTTCTCTTCATGGTTCAAATTGATAACTTTATTCTGCTTGTTGTTTGTTACAGGCTGTATTGGCTTTGATGCAGCAGGATTTTCAACAGGCACTACTATTTGATTCTCTACACCGGATGAAACGTTTTTATTTGCCGGGTGATTTAACTTATTCATCATAAAAAAACCAACTACGCTTACAATCAAACCACTGAATAACAACCAGAAAATAATTCTCCTCCGTTTCCTTTTTGAAGGAAGTCCTGATTCAATAGCATCCCATAAATGATCCTTCGGAACCATCTGAAATTGGTCCGATTTATCACTTATATATTTTTCAAAATCATCTTTCATATTGTCCTGTCTCCTGTTATTGATTTACCGGATAATCTTTTCATAAGTACTGTGCGTGCGCGTGAATATTGCGAGCGGGAAGTTCCTTCGCTGATTCCTAGCATCTCACCAATTTCCCGATGACTATATCCTTCAATTGCGTATAAATTAAAAATAGTGCGGAAGCCTGCTGAAAGTTGACGGATTTCCTCCATAATCTCCGTTATTTCCGCTTCATTTTCTACACTCCAGCCAACATGGTCTTCCAATTCATTTTCATCAATGGATTCAGTAAAGTGATGTTTGGCCTTTAACTGATTAAGAGAAGTATTCACCATGATTCTCCGGATCCATCCTTCCAGTGATCCTTCCCCTTTATAGTTCTTTAAGTGTTTAAAAACCTTAATAAATCCTTCCTGCAAAGCGTCTTCCGCTTCTGCTGAGGAACGGAAATAGCGGTAACATACACCCAGCATTTTAGATGCATACATTTTGTATAACCGCTGCTGGGCAATCCTGTTTTCTGCCAGGCACTCTATTATCAGGTTGTTTTCTTCCACACAATAACAAGTTGACAGTTTTAAACAGCTTAATGTTGCATGAGCCCAAAAATAAACTTCATTCTAAAGTTACCATTTATAATCAAACTAGCTTTTGAGGATAAAATATACCCTAATAAGGGCATGGAAGACTGATACAAGAACGTCGTATCGAAGAAAACACCAGATATAACAAAATATAATATATTGATTATCAACTTTATAAATACAATATTATGACTTGCATAACCCTATTATGAGACAGATATAATGTTTCAAAAAAGTGTTTTTAGTTTGACTCCTTTTTACTTTCTTTGCACCCCCCAAAATGGAGATCTGGGGGAAGTAAACATAAAAAACTAAAAAAATGCCCGTAAAAATCAGATTACAGCGTCATGGAAAAAAGGGTCGCCCTTTCTTCCATATTGTGGTGGCGGATGGTCGTGCTCCGAGAGATGGACGTTTCATTGAGCGTATTGGTTCGTATAATCCTATTACGAATCCTGCAACCATTGAATTGAATCACGACAAAGCCGCGGACTGGATGATCAAAGGCGCACAGCCTTCTGACACAGCCCGAGCTATTCTCAGCTACAAGGGAGTGATGTACAAAGTACACCTCGCAAAAGGAGTTGCCAAAGGTGCTCTTAGTAAAGAACAGGCTGATGCCAAGTTCGAATTATGGATTCAGGAAAAGCAAAACAAAATTGACGCAAAACGTCAGGGTTTAGCTTCTTCCAAAACCAACGTGTTAAAGACACGACTGGAGAATGAAGCCAAAATTAAAGAAGCAAGAGTTACTGCTTTAAAAACCAAGGAAGCGGAAGCGATGAAAGCTGCGGAAGCAGCAGCAGCGCCTCCTGCACCAGAAGTAGTTGAAG
>JANOBN010000375.1:0-11596 GCA_031411675.1 Bacteroidota bacterium
TTCACCGACCATTTCATGCCCTGTGAATGTTACTGCAACAACATCAGCAAGTGTAAATGTTAATTGTGTGAATGTACCGGTAACAATAACACCTTCCGGAACACTTTGTTCAGGTGGGAGCATAACACTAACAGCAAGCACATCTGTAAGTTATTTATGGAGCCCGGGCAATGAAACAACTCAGGTAATAACTATTACTTCAGGAGGAAATTATGCAGTTACTATAACAGATGCAAATGGTTGTATGGGAACAGCCAATATTACCATTGTGCAGGAAAATTGTGATAGCACCTGCTGGGCTAAATTCGAATTCAAAGACAAAGATTGTTTTACATACAGTTTCACCGGCTACGTTTCAAGTTGTCAGGGCGGCACCTCTAATTTCTATTGGGATTTTGGAAATGGCCCTGAACAATATGGTAATCTCAATGCAAACTATACTTTCCCGGGACCGGGTATTTATCCGGTATGCTTCGTTTTAGAATGCATTAATGCTGATGGTGAGGTTATCTGTGCTGCGCATGATTGTCATACTATTAATATTAAGGAGGATTGTGATTCTTGTTTCGCAGTATTTAGTTATTCAGCAATAGATTGTTTCCATTATAATTTTACCGGAGCAGTTTCTAATTGCACTGGCGCAACACAATCTGTAGGATGGGATTTCGGAGATGGAAGCGGTATTCAATACGGTACATTATCTCCTTCACATACATTCCCTGGCATAGGTTCATTTACAGTTTGTTTCTTTAATTACTGTTTTGATGCCGATGGAAAAATGATCTGTGAAGATAAAATGTGTGTGCAGATTGAAATACCTGATTCCTGTAATGATTGCTATGCGAGAATGAAGTATGAAGCAAAGGACTGTTTCACTTATTCATTCTACGGGGATAATTCTCTATGTTCCGGAGCCTCAACAACGTATTGGGATTTTGGTAATGGTCCGGAAGAGTATAATAACCTGACACCGGTTCACACTTTTACAGGATCGGGATCATATAACGTTTGCTTCTATTATGAGTGTGTTGATTCAAATGGAGTTGTTTTATGTAAGACCAAGGATTGCATGAAAATCGAAATAAAAGATGATTGCGATTCTTGCTTCGCAGTATTTAGTTACACTGCTAAAGATTGCTTTAATTATAACTTTACCGGAGCCGTTTCTTATTGCAATGGTGTTTCACAATCTGTGGGTTGGGATTTCGGAGATGGAAGCAGTATTCAATACGGCACACTATCACCATCACATACCTTCCCTGGCATAGGCACATATACGGTTTGTTTCTTTAATAATTGTTATGACAAGGATGGCAAGCTCATTTGTGAAGACAAAATGTGCGTAGATATTGTGATACCTGATTCCTGCCAGGGTGGATGCGGTCACGAATATGACGCTGCTGTTTTCCCACAGGCTTTACAAGCACCATGTACCTATTCATTCACTTATGGCTTTGCAGGCCCTGCTGGAAGTGTTATTGGAGTTACCTGGTCCTTTGGTGATGGCACTTTCTCTAATGATGTTGCCCCAACACATACGTGGCTTTCAGATGGCACTTATCAGGTTTGTGTAATCGTGTTTTACCAGATAAATGGGGTTATTTGTACTTCTTCAGCATGTGAATGGATAACGGTAAGTCATTGTGGAGGTCATTACCCTTGCGATATTAATGCATCATTTGCTCCGGCGAGGATTGGTTGTCAGGTTTTATTTAATAATACTTCCATTGCCGGAACAGGGGTTCAAATAATGAGCTTTATCTGGTCTTTTGGTGACGGAACAACATCATCTTTGGAAAACCCAACGCATTACTATGCACAGCCCGGAACGTATGCTGTTTGTTTGACTGTATATGCTACTAATGGATATGTGGTATGCTTTGATAAGTATTGCACACAAATCACAGTTAATTGTCATCCTTCTTCAACTTGTGATATTATTTCCGGCTTTATTTATAGTCCTGAAAAGGGTTGTACAATGAATTTCTATGATTTATCTGCATCATTGAGTTATGCTACCATAAACAATTGGAATTGGAATTTTGGCGACCCTGGATCTCCGAATAATATTGTATCCGGCATTGATAATCCAATTCATACATTTTCAACTCCAGGAATATATAATGTTTGCCTTAAAGTAAATGGGTATATAAATATGCTGGTAAATGGAAACTGGGTTTCAGTACCATGTAGTGATACCATTTGTCAGACAGTAAATGTGGATTGTGTTAACCCAAGGTTGAATTTGCTTTCTGACGGCCTTATAAATGCAACACTGTTCCCGAATCCTTCAGCCGGTGGAATCAATATAAGGTTAAATACAAATGAGCTTCAAAAAGTAATGTGGACTGTGAAAGATATTGCAGGTAAATCTTTATTAACCGGCAGTTTCATGTCAGATGCAAACGAATCCGTACATGAAGTTAATTGTAAACAACTTTCTTCCGGCACTTATTTTATTGTTCTGGAGGGAGCGAATAGTAATAAAACAATTCACTTCTCTGTTATTGAATAAACTAGTTAAATGTATTGAAAGGGAAAGAGTAGTCCATAGGGCTGCACTTTCCCTTTTTTATTTATGTCATGAGGAGATTCGTCAGAAATCGTTATCGCAATAAAAACAGGAAACGCTATAAAGCTTTAATAGATTACATATTTAAATAAAAAAAGCCTGAATCTTTTAAAATTCAGGCTCCTAAAAAGCTAGTGTAGTAATGGTGATTTAATTTGAACAGTTATAATCAACACAGTAAAAATAAAGTGGGTGAAGTTGATTCAATATCTATTTTTATCTTTTAATGATAGGGTGGATTAAGTGACTTTTATCTTAATTTTCAAATATACCTTTCAAAAAGGGGTCAGTATGAATAAATACATAAACGGTATTAGTTACTGTACCAAAGGATATACCTATAATTTTAACGACAGGCAAAAAAAAGCATTAAATGACGCAATTACAGGATGTTAGTCCTGTGTAAGTAATGGCAGGATGATGGTAACGAGGGTCCCCTGTGAACCGTTTGCCGACTTTTCGGTAATATTGATGATAGCGGGCTGATTCGTTTTTTTCTGCAAATAGGCTAGTCTTTCCCGGGTTAGTTTAATACCGAAGTGCCCCTTATCACTTATAGAGCTTTTATCATTTTCTGACTTGCTGATGCCTATCCCGTCATCATCAATCATTATTATCAGCTGTTTCAGATTTGTTTTAACGGTGAGCAATAGATTTCCTGTATTTTCCTTTGGCATAATGCCGTGCCAGATAGCGTTTTCCAGAAAGGGTTGGATTATCATGGAAGGCAAAATAATATCTTCCGTATCCATTTCAAGATTTACATCAATCAGGTAATTTAATTTATCGCCCAGCCTCATCTTCTCCGCATCAAGATATAATTGAATCCGGTAGAGTTCTTCTTTTAAAGGAATATACTCTTCATTGATATGCTGCAGATTCATCCGGATTAATCGCGCAAATCTGGACAGGTAATTAATTGCTTTCTCATTTTCACCTGCATGCATCTGTTGTTGAATAGCATTTAGTGAATTAAATACGAAATGAGGATTCATCATAGCTTGTAGTGATTGACTCTGCAGCCTGTTAATTTGCTGTTCAAATTCAATTTTGAGTTTTTGTTCTTTATGTATACTTCTGATATGCCTTTGATAAAACAGCAGTACCGCAGCAACAACAAACAATGTAATAAGAGTGTAAAACCACCAGGCCGAATAAAAGGGTTGTGGTATAACAAAAGAATAAGTAGCCGGAAAACTCCAGGGGGAATCAAGGTGCCTTGCTCGTACACTAAAAGTATATTCTCCCGGGTTTAAAGAATTTAGTTCTAATGATGCGAATTTTGTCTCCGCCCAATCATAATTATTCAAATGATATTGATATACTACTCCTTCCGGAAAAGAAAAGAATGGAGAATTATAATAAAAATGGATATTATTATTTATGTATTTAATGGTAGGATTATTTTCATGAGTTACATCTTTCCTGTTAGCTAACACCTTCATTAAATAGATATGAGGTGTAACAATAGAACGTCGGTTTTTAAAAGGATTAACAAGAACTGAAATTCCTTTTTGTGTAGCTGCATAAATAGTATCATTTGAAACAAATACATCATTTACCTGATTGGATAATAAACCATCAGCAACGGTTATCCTATCAACCAATATGTTACCTGTATCAGCCAGATTAATAATATTAATTCCTTTTACATTGCAAACCCATGCCCTGGAACCCTCCATAAAAATTCTGCCGCAATGATTGTTTAGCAGCCCTTCTTTAATACTTAGATGTTTAAAAAATTTATTGTCTTTTAAAAGGATCAGTCCATACCCCTCAACAGACAAAAGCATTTTATTTTGAAAACGGCCAATATCAACAATTCTGTTTTTTAAAATCGGATTAAGCATTGTTGCATCTGTTGCAATGTTATTCTGTAAGAACTTCAGCCCACCCATGTCACTATACCAGATCAGGTTTTTATTTTCCATGCAAACGGAATAGTATCTCTTCCCGGGCAATGGAAAGTTTTTAAGAGTTAATTGATTATTGATCAATTGCTCTGCATCCAAATAGTGGATCATCTCAATGGTTGTTACTAAAAGAGATCCATCGGTTGTTATTTTTATGTCCTTAACTACAAAAGCAGATATTGGCTTATTGCTTACAGAATTATTTGTAATATAAAAAGGCTTTATATTGAAATTTTTACCTGCAGATGTTAAAAGAAACATCCCAACGTCTGTACCGATGATTATTCCTCCTGATGGATGCTCCAGAATTTTAATGACTCTTCCAATGGAAGATATTTTATCAGTGAGTTGTATACTCTGTATTTGACCATTTATGAGAATATCAATTTTAGCATTTTTATGCCCAACCCACAATCGCCCTTTGCTATCATGAAGAACTGCATATGTTTCATTATCCTTTAATCCATCGGCTGTACTGTAAGTAATTACTGACTGAAAATTTCCGGGAACCATAAAAACGCCATTTCCATGCGTGGTAAACCAAATATTATTTTCGCTGTCTTTTATAACAGAGTTTACATTTTCCTTTTCGAAGAAAAACTTTTTAATTACATAAGATCCATTTATATACTGTAAATAGCAAACGCCAGAATAGTTTGTCACAAGCCACAAACCCATGTCTTTATCACAATAGATGTCTTGTGAGTTCCGGATTAATGAATCAGGAATTTTATAGTTGGTTATTTTACCTGATTTTGATAATTGTGTTATGCCAGAATTGGATACAGCAAATAGAATTGTATCATTAAAATAACACCAGTGTTTAATAAGATCGGTATCAGGGAATGCGAAAAATTGATTACCAATGAAAGTATAAGGATTGTTTAATTTGTATGAAGCGTCAATATATCCATAGAGGTTTCTGAAAATTATTTCACTTTTAGAAGGCATTATAACAACAGAGTCCGGAAAATATACTTTAGCACTAAAATTTCTTTTGTTGGAAATGAATATTCCTCCGTCATTATCCTCATATATTCCTCTGTAAAAAAAACCCGAGAAAAGAGACTTTAACAAAGGATGGGTATTGCCATTATATATGGTATCGACGTCAATAATTGAAATAGAAGCATTAAAGCCAAATAACCACAATCTCCCTTCTTTATCCTTTTTAATTTTTAAAACTTCATTGTCACTTAACCCATCTTCAATGGAATACCGGACAAATTCTTTTCCATCAAACCTACATATGCCTGCCGTAGTAGACATCCATAGAAATCCCTTATTATCTTGCTGGATATTGTAAACCGTGTTGCTGTTAATTCCATCATCAGCTGTAAAATGACGGAATGGGAAGCCTTGAGAAAAGGAAGGTAAAGGGACCAATGAAATAAAAAATAATAGAAAATGAAAGATAAAAATGGAAATACCTGAAAAGCGATTGAATTTCATTTATATTCTTCTGGATAATTTATCAATTGTACTCATGAATTCTTCCAGTTTGCGCCGGGAGATATTTACTTTTTTACCGTTTTTCATTAATGCAAAATGACCATCAGCACTGGAATATTCTGTTACAAAGTTCAGGTTTATAAGCGCTGATTTGTGGGATCTCATAAAAATTGAAGGATCAAGAAGAAACTCAAATTCCCTTATTGCCCTGGTAACTAAAAGGCTTTCTCTGCCAATAAAGTAAAGCATGGAATAATTTCCATCCGCTTCAATACAAACAATTTCAGAGGTATCAATGATGTTAAAACCCTGTTGATGTGGCAAGGTCAGACGGGACGGGTATTTGTTTTGCTCATTGGGGTTACTTAAATTTTTAAGCGAATCGCGATATATATGATCGGATGAATCATCTGACAATAAAATATTTCTTCGCTCCTTGCATTTCTCGACAGCTTCTTGCAATTCAACAGTTTCCACTGGTTTTAAAAGATAGTCAACGGCATTTGCTTTAAATGCTCTTATAGCATATTCAGAATATGCAGTAACAAATACTACACAAAAAGAGGCGTCATGTATGCTACTAAGAAATTCAAACCCGTTTTCATTAGGCATATTAATATCCAGAAAAAGGATATCTATATTTTCTTGCTGAAGCAATATGCGGGCAGCTTGTGCAGAATCAGCTTCATAAATAAAGGAAATATCCGGACACGATTTTTGTAGCATAAAACGCAACCCGTCACGATTGGGTTTTTCATCATCTACAATCAGGCAGTTCATGTGGTGATTTTAGTTACTTGAATTAAAATTAAATATAAAAAAAGAATTCATAAATTGGTTGTTTTAACGGTAGTATTTATTGTTTAAATGGAGGCTCTTTTTATTACTTTTTAAACAGCAAAATCTCTGTATATTCAAGCGATGAGGGAGTATGGATATTTATTCCACCTCAATTATAAGATCATCCGATTCTACCAGAGTTCCTTCTTGTAAAATAATGTTTTTAATAAGAATATCTGTTGTTGCCGTAATGGTTGTTTCCATTTTCATGGCTTCAATGGTAAATAATGGAGCGTTGCGTTGTATTTTATCACCTGTTTTTATAAATATTTTGCTTAACATACCCTGTAAAGGAGTTCCAATATGTTTATCTCCGGAAGCTTTTTTATGCGACACTTTTTTATTGATTGCATTTTTGTCCGCAATTTCAATGGAACGCGTCTGCCCGTTTAAGCGGAAATAAACAATACGGTTACCGCTTTCATCAGCATCGCCAACATACAGCAAACGAATAATAATGGTTTTCCCTTTGCCAATCTCAACCAGTAATTCCTCATTGGTTTTCATACCATAGAAGAAAGCAGTTGTGGGCAATGCGCTTACCTCACCGAATCGTTTGTTAAATTCATAATACTCTTCAAATACTTTTGGATAGAATTTCCAGGAAAGAAAGTCTGTGAAAACGGTGTTTTTAAATTTCTCCTGAAATGTTTTGAATTCAGCAGTAAAGTCAACAGGTTTTAAATGAGCATTCGGCAATTCTGTATAAGGCTGCTCATCTTTTAAAATGATTTTTTGCAGATCAACAGGAAAACCTCCCGGAGGCTGACCCAAATCACCTTTAAAAAAGCTTTTTACGGAAGCAGGAAAACTGATGCTGTCACCCTTAGTATATATATCTTCTTTTGTAAGATTATTACTCACAATGTATAAAGCCATGTCACCCACTACTTTACTGCTGGGTGTTACTTTAACAATATCTCCGAATAATTCGTTAACATCAGCATATGCTTTTTTTATCTCTTCCATTTTATCACCCAAGCCTAATGAAGCGGCCTGCGGCTTTAAGTTGCTATATTGTCCTCCAGGAATCTCATGATTATAAACTTCTGCAGTTCCTGCAAGCAATCCTGACTCAAACGGATAATACCACTCACGAACTGTTTCCCAATAGTTGGAAAATTCATTCAGGGAATTCACATTATAATCTGTTTGGTAAGGTGTATTTTTAAGTGCTTCTACTAAGGAATTGAAATTAGGCTGTGATGTTAATCCTGACATTGACGCCAGTGATACATCAATTACATCAACACCCGATTCAATGGCCTTCAGGTACGTGGCACATTGTACACCGGCAGTATCATGCGTATGTAAATGGATGGGAATTTTAATGTGTTGCTTTAATGTTTGAATCAATTCAACTGCAGCATAAGGCTTAAGTAGCCCTGCCATATCTTTAATTCCTAAAATGTGGGCACCCATATCTTCCAGTTCACGGGCCAGATCAACATAATATTGCAGATTGTATTTCTTTTTCTCTTTATTTAATATATCACCTGTATAGCTGATGCACGCTTCGGCCAAACCACCGGTATGATTTCTTACTGCATCAATACTTACCTTCATGCTTTTCGTCCAATTCAGGGAATCAAAAATGCGAAATACATCTACTCCCTGTTTCCACGATTCTTCAATAAATTTTTCTACCAGATTATCAGGATATGCAGCATAGCCAATAGCATTATTACCTCTTATCAACATCTGCAACAGAATATTCGGAACGGCAGCACGTAATAACTGCAAACGTTTCCACGGGCATTCATGCAGGAAACGTAACGCAACATCAAATGTGGCGCCACCCCAAACTTCCATACTAAATAATTGTGAATGTTCTTGTGCAAAAGCTTTTGCAACCTTAAGCATATCAATAGAACGAACCCTGGTGGCTAATAAACTCTGATGTGCATCACGTAAAGTAGTATCGGTAAACTGCACTTGTTTTTGTTCTTTAAGCCAGGATGCAAATTTCTCAGGACCTAAACTATCCAACAGTTGTTTTGTCCCGTTTTTAAGAGGTGAAGAAGCAACAGGTATACGTGGCTGACTAAAGGTGCGAGAAGGATCCTTGTGTGTTACATCAGGATTACCATTAACCATAACATCAGCAAGATATTTCAGAACCTTGGTACCACTATCCTGTTTTACCAGAAAAGTAAATAGCTCCGGATATTTTTCAATAAAACGTACTGTTGCTTTTCCTTCCTGAAATACCGGATGGCTGATTACATTTTCTAAAAATGGAATATTTGTTTTAACACCACGTATGCGGAACTCCATTAGAGTTCGAAACATTCTTTTACTGGCGCCGGGAAGTGTTCGTCCGTGTGCAGTAACTTTTGCCAGCATACTATCGAAGAAGGGAGAAACCTTAACACCCTGATACGAACTGCCCTCATCAATACGAATACCATATCCTCCTGCATTACGATAAGCAATGAGTGTTCCGTAATCAGGCTTAAAATCATTTTGCGGATCTTCTGTTGTAATACGACATTGAATGGCAACACCTCTGCATACAATGTCTTCCTGTTTTTGAATATCAATTACAGGAGAAGATAACGGTTCACCATCGGCAATAAGAATCTGACTTCTTACTATATCAATTCCTGTTACTTCTTCAGTAACAGTATGCTCCACCTGTATCCTTGGATTTACTTCTATAAAATAAATATTCTCTTTTCCATCAACAAGAAACTCCACAGTGCCTGCATTGTTATATCCTACCTTACGCGCAATGCCCAATGCATGTTTATATAGATCATTTTTTGTGGCTTGTTTTAATGCCGGAGCTGGAGCAATCTCCACTACTTTTTGAAACCGCCGTTGTACGGAACAATCCCGTTCAAAAAGATGCACAATGTTTCCATGCTGATCACCCAGAATTTGCACTTCAATATGTTTGGGGTCATCCACAAATTTTTCTAAAAAAATGGTATCATCACCAAATGCATTACCGGCTTCTCTTCGCGCTTCGTTAAATGCTTTTTCTATTTCTTCTGACTTACGGATAATACGCATCCCTCTTCCACCACCTCCGGCACTGGCTTTCAGAATTACAGGTAAACCTATTCTTTCTGCTTCCTGTAATGCAACAGTAGCATTAGTCAGCGGAGTGGTATTATCCTCAATAACCGGAACGTTACAGGCACGTGCCACTATTTTACTAGCCACTTTATCCCCCAACTGTTCCATTACTTCCGGAGAAGGGCCAATGAAAATGATTCCTTCTTCCCGGCAACGACGGGCAAAGCCGACATTTTCACTTAAAAAACCGTATCCGGGATGAATGGCATCCACTTGATTTTTCTTTGCAACACGTATGATTTCTTCTATATCCAGATACGGTTTCAAAGGGTCTTTATCGGCTCCGATCTGATAACTTTCATCAGCCTTATACCGGTGTAGGGAATAGCGATCCTCGTAGGTGTAAATAGCTATTGTTCGAATGCCTAGTTCCGTTGCAGCGCGTAATGCCCGTATGGCAATTTCTCCTCTGTTGGCAACCAGTAATCTCTTTATTTTATTCATCACACAAAATGTATTTGCGTTAAAATTAGTGAATTATTATGCCCGTATTTTTTGGTCCTGTCAATTTGTTTTAAAAATCAGTATTTAATTTTAGAAGGGTATTGAAAAAAATCAGAATATTAATCATTTAAAATTATAATTTTAAGCCATGCAAAGTCTGGTAACACGTCTTAATAAACCGGTGAAAAGTGGTCTTCTGGGATTGTTCAGGATATTCTTTGGCCTCTGTCTTGTTTATGAACTATGGTATTACACTGATATCGACTTATTAAACATGGGATTGCGTCAACCCGTAATGCTTTTTCCCTATCAGGGCTTTGAATGGGTTCAAAAATTGCCCGGAAAGGGGATGGAGGTTTTGATGTTTTTATTAATTCTTTCAGCAGTTTGTATCACTATAGGATGGATGCTTCGTATTGCAGCAACTGTTTTTTTTATTGGATTTGCATGGATCTTTTTGCTTGATAAAGGTTTATATAATAATCACCTTTATCTTTTTATTTTGATGGGCTTTCTGCTAACCATTACTGATTCTGATGCGGCATTTTCAGTAAGTAAAAAAAGGCACCGTGAAACACTGCCTGCATGGCAACTGATGATTTTTCAGTTTCAGCTTATATTGGTTTATTTTTATGGCGGGTTGGCAAAGATTAATCCTGACTGGCTCTATAATTTTCAGCCGGTAATGGCATTAACAGAAGGTCAAAGTAAAACTTTGGGACTATATATATTAGTGTATGGCGGCCTTGTGTTTGATTTGATGGTTGGGTTTTTATTACTCTGGAAGCCAACCCGGATTTATGCAATGATAGCAGCGTTAATATTTAATATTACCAACTCTATTATCTTTAATGATATTGGGGTCTTTCCTTTTTTTATGATCGGCTCATTGATGTTATTTACCGACCCGGATAATGTTACTAAATGGATGAATAGATCACCGGCAGGGAAGAAAGCAAAACATCAGGCTAAGTCAATTGAGGTATACACCACTCCGAAACCACTAGTTATTTTGATTGGAGTTTACATAGTATTTCAACTCCTATTTCCATTCCGGTATTTATTGTATAAAGGCGATGTTGACTGGTACGGAGAAGCACAACGTTTTTCATGGAGGATGAAAATTCAGACACGGGATTTAATTGAGTTTAAACTTACTGTTCTTGATTATAAAACAAAGCAGATAATGGAACTGAACCCGGGTCAGTATATTACTACTGCACAAATTCTCGCATTACGGCAAGACCCACAGATGGTACTTGATTTTGCAAAATACATTGAGAAAGATGCC
>JANOBN010000376.1:0-2904 GCA_031411675.1 Bacteroidota bacterium
CGTTTCAGTTCAACCTTGCAAATATTTATTATCATTACTACATTTACAACCTGTCAAAAAAACCAGCCACGTTCCATCATAACCTGTCCCTAAAAAAGCACTATTATTATAAGCAAATGAAACAACTCCTCGTCTTCCATTTGCAGGGAATGACATTTTTTGAGTCCATGTGACATTTATTCCTAATGTAGGATTATATTCCCACCAATCATTAAAAGATATGGTATTTGCAATTCCAAAACCAATATATGCCTTATTACTAATTGTTATACAAGTAGCATGTTGTCTTGCGCCACCAGGAAAATCAGGTAGTTGGCTCCAAGAGTCTTGCGATGGATTATATCTCCAAAAGTCAGATAATAGTGGTGAATACCCTGTGCATACATAGCCGTAATTGTTAATAGAAAACCCAAGAGTAGAATATCGTGGTGCTCAAGGAAAATTATTTTTTTGAATCCAGGTATTTTGAGATTAAATATATCCCCAAACTTGATTGATTGCCGGTCCTGTGCTTGATTGCCAGCCTGAAACAACAAAGGTTGTATCACCAATTGTAAATACTGAAGGTGCTATTATTCCAACTATAGGGTAAGAAGACTTTTGAGACCAAGTATCTGAAAGTGGATCATATTCCCATAGGTTATTATAAGTATTCAATCCGTTTCTGCCGCCACCGACAAATCCTTTGTCATAAGATGTAAAATAAAATGTAACATCACGTACACCACCTCCAAAACTTGCAGCAGTTGTCCAGAAGTTCTGAGTATATGATGAAATATTAATTGAGATTAGTACAAAAATAAAACATGATTTAAAAACCATCGTTATTTTTTTCTAAAGTAATGAAGAAAAAATTAAATAAACAAATTATTTGCGCTTAATTTTCAAATTTTAATTGCCTGATTTCTTTGCTTAAGCTACTTTTCAAGACTGACTTTTTGTTGAGTTCATTTTTTACGAATTCATTTTTCTTCACTATACCTTTTCTTCCTTTTAAAGTAAAAATAAATATATTAGATAAGCATTTTGCAATAAAACTTGGCAATTTTAAACCAAGGTAAATAATAAGTAATACGAGTTGTTCCTTGAAATAAAATTTTATATAATGCCTTTTCAAATGTGCCTGAGTAAGTTGCTTTTGTTGAGGATCATCTACAAATATCCCACATTGAAGTATGTTTAACAATTGTTGTGGCAAGCTCTTTATCATGTAATATCTTGCGGCTATATAACATTCCTCTGAAATATAAATTTTAAGATCATTTATCGAATTTAATAATTCAAAGTAGCAAGTTCTCCATAAGTAAAAAGAAGTGTAAACCATTAATTCACCATGTAATCCTTTTTCCAAAACTTCCAGATTATAAACAAAACATTTTTCGTTAGATTTAGAAATGCCTAAAATAATAATTTGTGTATGCGGCCAGCATTCATTAAAGAAATTATAGCCCAAATGGTTAATATTATCTTTTACGTAATTTGTTTTAATAATATATCTGCCTGCATTTCCAATTAGCCAGTAATAATTTTTTATAAGGTCAGGTAAAGACAAAGCAGTTCCTGAATCATGTGCTTGATTCTTAAAATTTGAGATGTCAATTAGGGCACCAGGGTTATGAGATGCTAAAATATTTAGTATCTCGATTAAACAATTATTTCTTATCCGATCATCATCGCCGATTAACATTACATACTCGCCATTGGCAATATACATAGACTTAAGTACATTGCATTTGGCCCCGATATTAGTGTCATTTCTGCTGTATATTATGAAGAATAATGAATTAGTAAATTCTTTAATAACCGACATTGTATTGTCATCAGAAGCATTATCTGAAACAATTATTTCAATCTGATTTTCTAATTTATACTCTTTAATCTGACTAACCAGTAAATTAAGCAACTCATGTAAATACTTTGCCCTGTTCCATGTTGGAATTGAAATAGAGAGTTTCTTCGACAAATTTATAGTCACTTTTAAATCTCGAAATTAGTTTTAATTAATAGAAATATCTGAAATGCCATTTTTTGAAAGGATCTTTATTTTGCTTGAAAAATTATTTGTTTTAAGAATTGCTAATATCTCATCTGTGTATGCAAGATTGGTGAGTATTAATAAATCAACTGATTTGTCATTGAACAAAATTTTAGGGTCTTTGACCGGAATACCAGAAGCAGGGAGATACTTATTCTGTTTGTTAAGATCAGAATCTACTACGTACTTAATATTCTCACTTCCTGTAATTGACCCCATTGTAGCTATTCCTTTTCCACCTGCACCCCAAACAACAATATTTTTATACTGGCTGGTTAAAAGTTCAAAATCGAACTGAATTTTCCTCTTAACTTTTACAAGATCTTCACTTGATGTCACTTTGTTTTGGGCAATCGCATAAATAAATTCAGCATCCATTCCATAATATATTTCTATATTCTTGAATCCACTGTTAAGCATAGCCGCAGTTAATGATTCACGACTAAAATAGGATAGATGATCAGGAAACATGTCATAGTACCGAAGTTCTGCAAGTGCTTTTTCAAAATTTGGCACCTCAATTAGCGCATAACCATCGGGTTTTAATAACTTTCTTATATCCTTTAAAAATTCCACTGGCTTAGGAACATGTTCCATAACTTCTCTTGATATAACTGCATCAAATGGTGCATTTATATGGCTATAGTTTTCGTTTACAAAAAGATGATCAATTTTCAAACCTTTTTTTTGTGCAAGTTCTCTGAAAGGTTTTGAAGGTTCGTTTCCAAAAGCAATACAGCCATCATCTTCAAGAATTTTTAGAAAATTACCATCACCACAACCAACCTCCAGAACCTTTTTTTCTTTTAAATGACATTTTTCAATAAAAAATTTGGCTTGCTCAATTTGAAAATCATTCATTTTAGTAG
>JANOBN010000377.1:0-1765 GCA_031411675.1 Bacteroidota bacterium
GGGAGCAGATACAAATGGTCAGCCATCATCAGAAAACGGAGCATCCGGACAGGAAGGCAATGTAACTGACGTTGATTTTGAAGAAGTGAAAGAAGATAAAAAATAATAAGCAACAGCAATAAAAGTGAAGAGGTCGCTGAAAAGTGACCTCTTTATTTTTTTAGGTCGCCTTTAATTATGTCAAATGCTCTTTCAGGATCAAGAAATACAACTTCTTTATTTCTTCTAAGCCAGGTAAGCTGACGTTTTGCATAGTTGCGTGTATGCTGTTGTACTTTTTCAATTGTTTCCTGCAGTGTTAACCTTCCTTCAAAGTGATCAAATATTTCACGGTAGCCAACTGTTTGAAGAGCATTTAAAGATTGATAAGGAAGCATTTTTTTTGCTTCATCCAAAATACCATCTGTAAACATTTTTAAGGTTCTGTTATTAATATTCTGATACAAAACAGATCGCTCCGGCAGAAGGGCATAATATATATATTCAAAATCGCGAGCCACCTTATTACCCGTTCTGAACGAGGAGTATGGTTTGCCGGAAACAAGGCATATTTCAAGAGCGCGTAAAAGCCGTCGTGGGTTATTCATGTCTGCAATTGCTGCAAAATCAGGATCACGGGATATTACTTCCTGCTGCAGATAAGCCAATCCTTTTTCCAGATAAAGTTGGTGTAGTTGTAACCGTAATACAGTATCAGCAGGTGGTAACTCGTCAAGTCCATAGATTAATGCATCAATAAACAACCCGCTACCGCCACAAATAACTGCAATATCACTTTTAATAAAAATTGATTTTGCTAATTCCATAGCATCTTTCTCAAATTGTCCGGCATTGTAAGTTGTAGTTACCGGTATACAATTTACCAGATGATGTTTCACTTTTAGCAGCTGAGAATTTTCTGGTTGTGCAGTACCAATGGACAATCCGATATAGATCTGACGGGAATCAGCAGAAATAATTTCTGTATGGTAATATTGTGCAATATCAATTGCTAGACTTGTTTTGCCTGCGCCTGTAGGACCTGATATGATAATTAGTTTTTTCACAGGCTATAAAAAATTAAACCACGATTATAGTCGTGGTTTAATTCTGGAGTCTTTATAATTTTCTAATAATCTTCCTCTTTAGTATCGCTTTCCCCTTCTTCCTCACTTATTTCCATTTCGTCATCAGCAGTTTCGCCCTCTTCCGTCACTTCCGACATCCCTTCAATTTCATCCAACTCAACACCGTCTTCTGTCTCGACTCCCAGTATTTCTTCTTCCTCTGATTCTACTTCATCAATTACATTTTCAAATTCCTCATCCACTATTACCGGGGTGGCAATTATTTTATATTGTTTTGGTGCTTCTCCAACTGATTTAACACACACGGGGTAAAGCTTATTTCCATCTGCATCAGGAAGGATTTTAATCAGCTCAACCATAAAACCCCAATTTGCATCAAAGTCACTTAAGTAATATATTTTTTGATGAGGATCAGCAATATGTATGTTTAATTTACTGTCTTTCATTCTGGCAATTGCTTTTCCCTCCTTATCGTTTTTCTTTTCCAGTGATATCTCCTGACCTTTCACCCAATTATCATTACTGATATAAAATGATGCAGACTTACTGCTATCAAATCCAATACACGACTGTATCGTTTGATGAAGATCTTCAAAAGTTTGTGAGCTCTTGATTTCAATATCTCTTGTTACTTCATCATAATCTTCGAAAGTCACCCGGAAACGGTATACTAATGCCATAGCTGTTATTTTTTTCTA
>JANOBN010000378.1:0-4595 GCA_031411675.1 Bacteroidota bacterium
GCAATAGTTTATCTTACAGAACCCATAGCTCCTGCAATTGAGCCTATTAAACAACTTGCAAGTGGATATGTGCTCTTTGCTTTTATAATCAGTCTGGCGCGCGAAATCATTAAAGATATAGAGGATGAAAAAGGCGATGCCGCTACCGGATGTAAAACATTACCGGTGGTAGCGGGCACCAAAATCGCCAAATTCCTTGTGTTTGCTCTCGTTTTGCTTCTTTTAGTGTCAATTATAATGATTCAGATAGCCAGTAAACAGTGGGATGCAAGGATTTCTTTTATTTATGTAATTATATTTATAGAAATTCCATTACTTTTGCTGCTTATCTCCACCTTAATAGCTTCTAGTCAATCGGATTTTGCCAGATGTTCGATATTATCAAAAGTAATTATGGTAACGGGAATCCTATCAATGCCTGTGTTTTATTATAGTCTTAACTAACAGATTTTGAGAATGAATGAATTAAAAAATAAGTTCGAAGGGATTCGTATTATACTTGGGTCAGCATCTCCAAGAAGAGAGCAATTGTTCAAATCGCTGGAATTGCCATTCGAAGTAATTGCAAAAGATGTTGATGAATCTTTTCCGGAAAATTTCAGGAGAGAAGATATTTCCATGTTTGTGGCCAGAAAGAAGGCAATGACTTTTATGAAGGAATCTGCCGGAGGAAAAACGCTGGTGATAACTGCTGACTCCATCGTATGTGTTGATGAACTGATTTTAGGTAAACCCAAAGATGCACCTGACGCTTTTAGAATAATTAAGCTTCTTTCAGGACGGAAACATCAGGTATTCACAGGAGTATGCTTAATGACCAGTAAAAAGTCTGCCTCATTTTTCTGCAAGACTGATGTGTCCTTTAAAACTTTTACAGATGATGAGATCAATTATTACATTGAAAATTTTAAACCATTTGACAAAGCCGGTGCTTATGGTATTCAGGAATGGCTTGGTTTAATTGGTGTGGAATATATTTTTGGTTCTTACACTAATGTAATGGGACTTCCGGTGAAAGAACTTTACGATAATTTGCTTCGATTCTGATTTTTCGATTTGATCCTTTTCAAAAGGTCAATTTCAGCAATATATATAGCTTTCCTTTGGCTTTAAAAAGATTATTTTAACGGCTGCACGCCTCATATAGTTAATTGCCGTATATCCATTTAATGGAAACTGCAGGCACATTGGCATTTTTAGTAGTTTCGTTGAAATTTTCAGGGCAAAGGATAATCAGGTGTCGTATTGAAGAGAAATTTAAAAGCAATCAGTTTAATTAAAAATGCGTAAAGCCTATTTCCAGTTACATCTTGCAGTGCTGCTTTGGGGCTTCACTGCCATTTTTGGCAAACTGATCACCCTTAATGAATTATGGCTTGTCTGGTACCGGATGATCTTAAGTACAATTGCACTGTGGCTCTATCTCCGATTGACAAACCGTTTACACAAGTCAACTAAAAAAACTTTAATTAAAGCAGCAGGAATAGGTGCTATCATTTGTCTACACTGGATTACCTTTTATGGAGCTATAAAATCAAGCAATGTTTCCGTAGCAATAAGTTGTTTCTCCTCTCTGGCGCTGTTTACTGCTGTACTGGATCCACTCATCAACCGAAAAAAAATTCAATTACCGGAGATACTCCTTGGTTTGGCAGTCATTGTTGGTATTGCTATTATCTTTTCTGCTCAGGAATTCTACATAAAAGGTATTTTACTGGCAATTGTAAGTTCATTTCTGGCCGCACTATTCACCATACTTAACAAACAACTCTATTTTGAAAATGATCCGGGCACCATCAGTGTCATTGAACTGGGATCAGGGTTTTTATTTCTAACACTGCTTATCCCATTTTTTATACAGGATTCAATTCCAATTCCAAGTTCTATAGATTGGCTTTGGCTTATTTTATTAAGCACGCTTTGTACTTCATTTGCTTTTACAATTGGCAATTATGCACTGCAAAAATTGGACGCTTTCACTTGCAACCTCACCGTAAACCTGGAGCCTGTTTACAGTATAATTCTGGCAATAATTATTTTTAAAGAGAATAAAATGCTGAACCCCGGTTTCTATGCCGGTACCCTCATAATACTGGCAAGCGTAGTAGTTCATACCATTTATAAATTTCGCCTCTCCAGGAAATAATCCGGCTTTTTAGTTTATAGTTGCTATAGAAGCAATTGAAGGAGTTAACATTACTGATATTGACAATTTTGAAGGTTTAGAACCCGGCTATTTTTTACTCTCTGCAGTTCAAAATAAAGTTCCGTTGAATGCGCTCAAGATTGTAAAAAACTAATCCTGTTATCGCTTAAAGGTAAAGGCAAGAATTGCCAGCTCATAAACGTTTAATCCAAAGCCGGTAATAATCCCTTTACAATTTTTAGAAATCATGCTTTGATGTCTGTATTCTTCACGGGCAAAAACATTGCTGATATGTACTTCAATTACCGGAGTAGTGATAGCTCCAACTGCATCTCCTAAAGCAACACTGGTATGGGTGTAACCGGCCGCATTTAATATAATACCGTCAAATTTTTCATTGCACTCATGTAGTTTGTTAATGAGTTCCCCTTCCACATTACTCTGAAAATAGTGTAATTCAAACTCAATATATTTTTTCTGCAAGAACAGGTAATAACTATCAAAAGTTTCATTACCATAAATCTCCGGTTCTCTTTTTCCCAACAGATTTAAATTCGGTCCATTAATGATTTGTATGCGCATACTTATGGTGAATAATTTAATTCAGTTGCTGCTGTTCTTAACAGAATAGAAAGTAATTTCAGCCAATGATCTGGCAAAGTTATATTAAAGGATTTAAAGGATACCTTCAACTGGAAAGAAGTCTGTCAGGCAATTCGGTAGATGCCTATTTGCATGATATTGAAAAGCTGAGCCAGTATCTTGATTATAAGAAACTATCAGTGGTTCCGGAAAAGGTGGATCATGAATTATTGCAGGGTTTTTTACAATGGGTGCATGAGTTAGGTATGAGCGCCCGCACTCAGGCAAGGGTATTGAGCGGCATTAAAGCCTTTTACAAATACCTCTTACTGGAGAACCTGATTAACAACGACCCGACAGAACTGCTGGAAGGCCCCCGTTTGAGTCAGAAGCTTCCTGATTTTCTAACGATTGAAGAAATCAATAAGATGATTGCAGCAGTAGATCGCAGTACCGCCGAAGGAGAACGCAATCGTGCTATTTTAGAGGTACTTTATGGCTGTGGACTCAGAGTAAGTGAGCTCGTCAATCTGAAAATAAGTCAGATTTATTTCGACATCGGTTTTGTAAAAGTAACAGGCAAAGGCAATAAAGAACGGATTGTGCCCATTGGCTCATCTGCTATAAAACAGGCAACGCTCTATATGGAGTCATCCAGAGTGCATCTGGTTATAAAACCGGGTCAGGAGGATTACCTTTTTCTCAATAAAAGAGGCGGCAGGCTTTCCAGAGTAATGATATTCACCATTATTAAAAATCTGACTTTAAAATCGGGAATCCAAAAAACGATCAGTCCACATACTTTCCGTCATTCTTTTGCCACCCATCTTATTGAAGGCGGCGCTGACCTTAGAGCGGTACAGGAGATGCTGGGCCATAGCAGTATTACCACTACAGAGATATATACCCATCTCGACAAAGATTACCTTCGCTCCGCTATTTTACAATTTCATCCAAGAGCTTAATTCAATAGTAATTATTCACAATTTAACAGCAAATAACCTGTGTTTAAGAGTATTGAATTGCAGGTTACTAACAAGTCCAAAACTTTCGCGTAATTATTTACATTTGTTCGGTTTAATAAAAATCTATGGGTGCATCATCTTTAATTGTTCTCATTCTTGCTGCCATCGCATTTTCAGCGGGTGGAATAGCAGTTGCTAAAATATTTGTAAAAGGAAGTAAGAACTCTCAAAAAGGGCAGGCCTATGAATGTGGTATCCCTACGGAAGGAACCCCATGGAATCAATTTAATGTGGGCTATTATCTTTTCGCATTAATATTTCTGGTTTTTGATGTGGAACTCATCTTTCTTTATCCCTGGGCCGTAGTTGTAAAAAGCATTGGCATGATGGCCTTGTTTGAAATATTGGTATTTATATTTATCTTGTTTATGGGATTCTTATATGCACATAAAAAAGGAGCTTTAAAATGGATGTAAAAAACGAAAAGGCAGCTCCTGATAAATTTCCAGGTCAGATTCATGAAGCACCGGGAGGAGGAATTGTATTAAGTCCGCTGGATGATCTGATTAACTGGGCCCGATCCAATTCTTTATGGCCACTCACCTTCGCTACCAGTTGTTGCGGGATTGAAATGATGTCGGTAGCCTCTGCGAAATACGACTTTTCCCGCTTCGGATTTGAAGTAGCAAGAGCAACTCCACGTCAAGCTGATGTGATTATAATTGCCGGCACTATTGTTAATAAAATGGCCCCGGTTTTAAAACGATTGTATGATCAGATGGCCGATCCGAAATATGTCATTGCAATGGTTTTAAAACCGGGGCCATTTTATTAACAATAGTGCCGGCAATTATAATCACATCAGCTTGACGTGGAGTTGCTCTTGCTACTTCAAATCCGAA
>JANOBN010000379.1:0-4499 GCA_031411675.1 Bacteroidota bacterium
AACGTCGTTATGTGGAAAGTCTTTCCTCCTATGCCCGACAGTTTATCGGAAGAATGGATAAACCGGAAGTGGATTATATATTGGGCATTGCTCCTGCTATTGCCATTCAACAAAAAGTAAATAGCCGTAATCCCCGTTCCACTGTTGGTACCAGCACGGAAATATATGATTATCTGAAGCTTTTATTTGCACGTCTTGGAAAAACATTTTCACCCGTTTCAGGTAATCAGGTTAAAAAAAATACTGTTGCTGATGTAACGGATTATATATTGAGTCAAAGCGGTAAAAAAATGCTGGTGACAAGTGCAATATATAAACATGGTGTAAGACCTGTTGCAGATGAACTGAATATTCTTTTACAAAAAGGATTTAACCGCATTATTGAAAGCGGTACAGTTCGTGAAATTGAAGAATATACAGAATCATTAAAAGCACCCACCAAAACAAAAGTCGCTAAAGCCCCGGCGAAGAAAAAGAAGGAAATCATTATTGAAGAACCTACAACTATTCCAGGATTATTTTTATTGGTTGACAGGATAGCGGTAAGTGATACCATTGATGATGAATTAAAAGCAAGAATTGCTGATTCCGCACAAACTGCTTTCAATGAAGGTAAAGGTGCCCTGCAAGTATGGGAGTTAAAAGATAATAAAGTAGTTCACCTGGCTGACTTCTCTAATAAATTTGAATTGGATGGAATCACTTTTGAAGAACCGGGAACACATCTTTTCAGCTTTAATAATCCATATGGTGCCTGCAAAAACTGTGAAGGTTTCGGATCTGTTATTGGTATTGATGAAGATCTGGTAATACCGGATAAAAGCTTGAGTATTTATGATGGTGCCCTTGTTTGCTGGCGAGGTGAAAAAATGAAAGAGTGGAATGAGAAACTTATTATGAATGCCTATAAGTTCGACTTCCCTATACATAAACCTTATTTTGAACTGAGTGATTTTCACAAAGCAGAAGTTTGGAATGGAAATAAATATTTCAAAGGACTGCATGCATTTTTCAAACATGTAGAAGAACAGGCTTATAAAATTCAATACCGTGTAATGCTCAGCCGTTACAGAGGTAAAACGATTTGCCCGGAGTGTAAAGGAACCCGTTTGCGAAAAGATGCAAATTATGTTAAGATCAACGGCTACTCTATTACTGACCTGGTATTAAAACCGGTTAAACAAGTTAGTGAAGTATTCCGTCAACTTCAATTCACGGAACAGGAAATGGCTGTGGCAAAAAGAATATTTACTGAAATCACGAATCGATTGCAATATCTGAATGATGTAGGTCTGGGATATTTAACTATGAACAGACTTTCCAATTCGCTTTCCGGTGGTGAGTCGCAACGTATCAATCTTGCAACGTCGTTAGGAAGTAGTCTGGTTGGCTCCATGTATATTTTGGATGAACCCAGTATTGGATTACATCCACGAGATACGCAACGACTTATTACGGTATTAAAATCATTGCAAAAAGCAGGTAACACTTTAATTGTTGTGGAACACGATGAAGATATTATGCGTGCCGCTGATCAACTGATTGATATCGGACCGGAAGCAGGTATTCATGGTGGCAAACTGGTTTTTCAAGGAGGATTTGATGAATTGCAATCGCAGACGAATAGCCTTACTGCAAAATATTTAACACGACAAGAAGAAATACCGGTTCCTTCACAACGAAGAAAATGGAAAAAATATATAGAGATAAAAGGCGCCCGGGAAAATAATCTGAAGAACATTTCCGTGCAGTTTCCTATTGGTATTACTACTTGTGTAACAGGTGTGAGTGGCTCGGGAAAAACTACTTTGGTAAAAAAGATATTATTCCCTGCCATTAAAAAACTGATTGGTGGTTATGGCGAAGCAACTGGTAATTACGATAAAATGGAAGGTAATTATTCCGAAATCACCGGTGCAGAAATGATTGATCAGAATCCGATCGGTAAATCATCGCGCTCCAATCCGGTGACGTATGTAAAAGCTTATGATGAAATAAGAAGTTTATACAGCGAACTTCCTCTTGCAAAAAACCGTGGATTCAAACCTTCTCATTTTAGTTTTAATGTGGAAGGCGGACGTTGTGAAGCCTGTCAGGGAGAAGGCGTTATTACAGTGGAAATGCAGTTTATGGCCGACATTCATCTGAAGTGTGAAGTGTGTAAAGGCAAACGTTTTAAAGAGGAAGTATTAGCTGTTGATTATCGTGGCAATACTATTTTTGATATACTTGATCTTACTGTGGAAGAAGCATTAAGTTTCTTTAATCCGGAGGAAGGTCCTTCTAAAAATAAATCATTGCATCAGAAAATATGCGGCAAGATTCAACCACTTTCTGATGTTGGATTAGGCTATATAAAACTGGGACAATCATCCAGCACACTAAGCGGCGGCGAAGCACAACGTATTAAACTGGCTTCCTTTCTCACAAAAGGTAATCAGGCAACAAACACCTTATTTGTTTTTGATGAGCCCACCACAGGTTTACATTTTCATGATATCCGTAAACTGTTAGATGCTTTTAATGCATTGGTAAAAAACGGAAATACCTTAATCATCATCGAACACAATCCCGAAGTAATTAAATGTGCTGACTGGATCATTGATTTAGGTCCTGACGGTGGTGATGAAGGCGGTTATGTGGTTGCTGTTGGCACACCGGAGGAAGTGGTGAAGAATAAGAAATCCGTTACCGGTAGTTTTATTAAAGAAAAATTATGATTTGCATTTGGCATGAAGAATTTTAAACTCATCGGCCTTCTTTTTATTATTATAAATGTAAGTCCCGCATTGTTTACCAACCTCTATTCTCAGGGAAGAAATAATTTATGGCTTCTTGGCTATCAGTCAGGCCAAATTGGACCTACAACTTCTCTTCGAGCAAATGTTGATTTTAGCACAGGCAATGCAGTGGTAAGTCCAGTTACTCGCAAGATGAAATTATCAGAAACGCAGGGTAATATTTCAGATGTAAATGGCAATTTATTAATGAGCAGTAATGGCATTTGGGTTGCCAATGCAACGGGTGATACCATGATGAACGGAGGAGGTTTAAATCCAAATCAATTTACATTGGATTGGGCGAATACAAGTATTAGTTCATTAAATGTGCCTAAAGGAAATATTATTTTGCCAATGCCAGGAGATTCTAATAAATATATTTTGTTTCATATGACTGGTAACTATAATAGTAATCCAAATTTAGTTTTATGTGGTTTAGCCCTTTATTACACTATAGTAGATATTTCCTTAGATAATGGTTTTGGCGAAGTAATCTCAAAAAATCAAATTGCATTTAATGATACATTAACATGGGGTATTACAGCGTGCAAACATGCAAATGGTAGAGATTGGTGGTTAGTAGGAATACGAGATAATTCAAATACTTTAATTACAGTTCTACTTACGCCATATGGCGTGAGCACACCTTATTACCATTCATTTGCGAATAAAATTTCTGATATGGGCAATGCATGTCAGCCTACTTTCTCGCCGAATGGTAATAAATTTGCTTTTACTACAGCTATCCCTTCTGGAAATGGCTATGCATTAAAAACAAATCTATTTGATTTTGATAGATGTAGTGGTGCCTTTAGCAATCATAGAATAATTAATACACCGGATAGTACATTTGCAATAGGAACGGCGTTTGCTGCAAATTCAAAGTATTTATATACCTGTGCCAGAAATCATATTTTCCAAATTAATACGGATACTACTATTTTAAAAGCAGATACTATTGCCACCTACGATGGCTTTGTAAGCGTACAACCAAGTAATTTTTACACCATGTTTCTGGCGCCTGATAAAAAGATATATGTTACCTCTATTGGAAGTGTAGTGGATCATCATGTAATAAATTATCCTGATAGTGCAGGGCTTGCCTGTGATGTACAGCAACATTCCCTGCATATACCCTGCTTAAATTTTGGTAGTGTGCCAAATCATCCTAATTATTTTCTTGGAGCGGATACATCTACAATTTGTGATTCATTAACAAGTGGATTAAATGCAGAATTAAGAATGCAGAACGCAGAATTGAAAGTCTCACCTAATCCTGCACGTTCCATCATTACTATAAATGCAAGTCACGTTAAGGGCCTTAAAGCAAGTTTTAGTATTTTTAATTCTGTTGGGGAGTTAATTGGAAAACGTGCAGCATCTGTATATGGTGGTTATGTAACACAGGATGTTTATATACAAGAATTACAATCAGGGATATATATTGTCAGGTTGGAAACGGAGAAAGAGGTATTTACCGGTAAGTTTGTAAAGCAATAATCGCTGTGCCGATGCTTCGGCATGTTTGATTGACTGATGCCGCTGATTTTGATTTTGGTGATTTTGAAAACTGAAAATAAATTGAATATAAATAACCAGGTCGTATGTGGTGAGGTTGGGAACGGAGATGGGAGAAGCATCCATCAATGCGTTACAAACGCAAAAAAAGGCATCCTCGTTGCAAACGAGGACAAGTTACAGGCGCTAGATGCAATTAAA
>JANOBN010000380.1:0-4153 GCA_031411675.1 Bacteroidota bacterium
AAAATATCCTGTTTTAATTTCAAAGGAGTTATCTTCCCTACAATTTCATTGGTGTTATCAATTGATTCCGGAATGTCCTTAAACAACTCCGACATTTCACCTGTTGATTTAAAGAAAAACTGATCATTGAAAAAAGCAAAACGCTTTCCTTTTACAAATTGATCTTCATCGCTCTCTTTAAATTTTTCTGTGCTTTGCTTTTCACCGGTGTTGATGCACAACAAAATATCATGTGCATTATAATCCTTCTGATCCACATAGTGAGAATCGTTTGAAGCAATCACTTTAACACCATATTTCAAAGCAAAACCAAGTAATACTTCATTTACTTTATTCTGTTCAGGTATTCCATGACGCTGTAATTCTATATAATAATCTTCACCAAAAAGATCGAGCCACCATTTAAATTCCTTCTCCCCTTCTGCTTCTCCCTTTTTCATAATTGTTTTAGGAACAGAAGCTCCCAGACAACAGGTTGTAGCAATTAATCCTTTATGATATTGCAGAATAAGTTCTTTATCGATACGTGGATATTTACTGTAAAGACCTTCCATATATCCCATTGAACAAAGCTTCACCAGATTTTTATATCCTTCGGCATCCTTAGCCAGCATCAATTGGTGATATCGCACGTCACGATCATCTTTGGTAAATTGCTGGCGATGCCGGTTTTCCACCACATAAAACTCACAACCCACAATAGGCTTAATCTTATTGGGCTGATCAGCCGTATTATGTTTAGCTGCTTCTGCTACAAATTTGAAAACACCGAACATATTACCATGATCGGTAATGGCTATAGCCGGCATATTATCCGCTACAGCCTTTTTATAAAGATCGGAGATGCCGGCAGCACCATCGAGCAATGAAAACTGTGTATGTACGTGAAGATGAGAGAATTTCATAAAGGAAGAAGGAAAGTCCTGTAAAATTAGCAAAATGGAAGCCCTCCGAGGCAAGTTGTTGAAAAATGAAAAAGCCTCAATTTCGTTAAGTTCCTAAGGATTAGCGGTAATAATATTGAAGGAAAAACAACAGCAAAGAAGGAATAGCAAAAAGGAGAATCGCTTCTAAAAGGAAAATAGAATGCCTGTCGATCGCATGGATCAACAGGCTTAGCAAGTTGTGTTTCTTCTGTTTTTTAGTCCATAGGCACTCTTTTTTTAGTTGAACATGTGACTGATTACTTTGCAATGATAAGGGCTTTTAAAGGGGCTGTCAATGCAATTTTTCCCAAAATCTTACACAAATCTTACATGTTTTGGATTTGATAATACATATTTGCAGTACGATTGTTTGCAGTACAATTGGCTAATTCACAAATTGGCTAATTGGCTAATTACAAATTTGACTATTTAAAAAAGATGATAAAATATATATCCCTTCTCCTTCTTCTTCTTTTCCCCGGAAGTTTATTTTCACAATTAACAACTTATCGAAACAACCAGACTTTAACTTATGAAGAAACGATTGATTTATATAAAATGCTGGATGGGAAATATGAGATGGGAAAAATGCTGGAGTGTGGCATAACAGATGCAGGAAAACCGTTACATTTATTTCTGATGAACAATTCAAAAATATTTACTGCGGAGGAATTACATAAGAAAAATGAATGCATCATTCTTATAAATAATGGTATTCATCCGGGAGAACCTGATGGTATAAATGCAAGTCTGGAATTTACTGCTGATATTCTTTCCGGCAGAATAAAAATTCCATCACATGTTACTTTAGCAATAATTCCAATATATAATATTGATGGTGCCTTAAACCGGGGATGCTGTTCCCGTGCCAATCAGAATGGTCCGCAGGAATATGGCTTTAGAGGAAATGCACAAAATCTGGATTTAAACCGCGATTTTATAAAAGCGGATGCTGAAAACACGAAAAGTTTTATCAAAATATTTCGCGAATGGGATCCTGATATTTTAGTGGATACCCATGTAAGTGATGGTGCCGATTATCAAACCGTAATGACTTTAATTTCTACACAAAAAGATAAACTGGCACCTGATTTAAGCAATTATATGGAGGCAACTTTTCTTCCGGCTCTATATAATAAAATGAAAGAAATGAATGTTGAAATGTGTCCCTATGTAAATGCATGGTCAGAAACTCCCGATAAAGGCTTTAAAGGATTTCTGGAGACCCCACGTTTTGCAACCGGTTACGCTGCACTCTTTAATTCCTTTGGTTTTGTTACGGAAACACACATGTTTAAGCCTTACCCGCAACGAGTGGAAGCAACTTACTCCTTTCTGTATTCCATAATGGACCTTGCCGGGAAAAATTATCAGGATATCAAATCAGTTAGAAAAAATGCAAAAACAGATGTGCTCTCACAGAGAGCATTCCCATTGCAATGGGAAGTGGACACTACTAAAGTTGACAGCATTCGTTTTAAAGGTTATGAAGCCGGAACTAAAAAAAGTACCGCTACCGGTTTAGACCGATTATATTATGACAGGAGTAAACCCTATGATAAATATATACCTTACTACAATACATTCCATGTTACCTCGGCAATAAATAAACCTGTTGCATATATAATTCCTCAGGCCTGGAACCGAGTAATTGAGCGGTTGAAATGGAATGGCATCAGTATGGAAAGGGTGAGTGCAGATACTACAATTAAAGTAAGTGCATACTATATCAGAAATTATAGTTGTAGCAATAAACCTTATGAAGGACATCATCTGAAAACTGAGGTGAAAACTGAAAAGATCATGCAGGATATTCGTTTCTTTAAGGGAGATTATATCATTTACTGTAATCAGGAATCTAATCGTTACATCATTGAAACACTTGAGCCACAAGGTGTCGACAGCTGGTTTACCTGGGGTTTCTTTGATGCCATCCTTCAGCAAAAAGAATGGTTTAGTGACTACATTTTTATTGATGAAGCAGAACAGATGTTAAAAAATAATGCCTCTCTGAAAAATGAATTCGAAAGCAAAAAAGCAGCTGATCCTGCCTTCGCCGGCGACTCCTGGGCTATGTTGACCTGGCTTTATCAACGCTCCTTACATTACGAACCCTCTCATAACCGTTACCCTGTCTACAGGCTGGAGAAATAGCAGGATTTTGGGTTTTAGGATATGTTGTATATTCGTGCAGGGAAAAGGTTAATAGTTAATAGTTAATGGTTATTAGTTATCGCTAGGCTTCGCGAGTTGTTTCAAAATTATCAAATCATACTTCGCAAATTTAAAATCGTAAATCAAATATCGTAAATCATAAATCAAATATCGTAAATCGTAAATCAAATATCGTAAATCGTAAATAAAATCATGGCAACAAAGACAATTTCAAAACCAAAAACAAACGGTTCATTATCAAAACATGATGCGGCTATTGAAGCATTCATGAAAAAAATAAAGGCGAAGAATCCGGGTGAGCCGGAATTTCATCAGGCTGTGCATGAGGTGGCAGAGGTAGTTATTCCTTTTCTGGAAGATTATCCGCAATATACCAAAGCAAAAATTCTGGAGCGTATTGCCGAGCCGGAAAGAGTAATTATGTTTCGTGTTCCATGGATTGATGATAAAGGTGAGTTCCAGGTTAATCGCGGCTTCCGTATTCAGATGAATAGTGCAATCGGACCATTTAAAGGCGGATTACGTTTTCATCCTACTGTTTATCTTGGCATTTTAAAGTTCCTTGCTTTTGAGCAGGTATTTAAAAACAGTCTTACAACTCTACCTATGGGCGGAGGAAAAGGTGGTAGTGATTTTGATCCAAAAGGAAAATCTGATAATGAAGTAATGCGTTTCTGCCAGAGTTTCATGACAGAATTAAGTAAACATATTGGCCCTGATATTGACGTTCCTGCCGGTGATATTGGTGTTGGTGGTCGTGAGGTAGGATATTTATTCGGACAGTTTAAACGTATGCGCGATGAGTTTACAGGTGTGTTAACCGGTAAAGGAATTTCCTTTGGTGGAAGTTTAATTCGCCCTGAAGCTACAGGTTACGGCTGTGTATACTTTATGGCTGAGATGCTGGCTACTAAAAAACAAACTTTAAAAGGGAAGAAAGTAGTGATTAGCGGTTCAGGAAATGTGGCGCAATATGCTGCACAAAAAGTAATTCAGTTGGGCGGAACAGTGCTGACCATGAGCGATAGCGAAGGTTATATTTATGATAAGAG
>JANOBN010000381.1:0-3039 GCA_031411675.1 Bacteroidota bacterium
ATGTCAGGCATGTGGCGGAATTCTGCAAGAGGAACCATACCATCACTTTTGTAACCAATGTTGATTACGGCTTCCTTACTTGTCATTCCAATGATTGTTCCCATCACAATCTGATGTTCGAGGATCTGATTCAGCTTGGCATCATAAAGTGATTCCAGGCGAAGACGATCTTCTCCCTTATAAGTCTCGAAAGACTTACCGGTATTATCCCAATCAAAGTCATTAGGATCGGGTACTGCGAATTTAACTGCGGAGTTTTTCTCCATATTTGTTGTTGTAACCATCTGATTTATAATGAAGAACACCGTTCATCATTCCTTTTTTATAAAAGGGACGCAAATTTAAGAGAATTGATTGACAATACCAACAAATAATTTTATATTACAATTGATACCGGCTTCTATTGCAAAGTACTTAAAATGTGTTAGTTACGTGGGAACCTTTAAAAACTGAAAACGCCCCATTGCACCAGCATATTGTTAAAATTAACCCATTTGCATTTTATTTTTAATAAATGCCCATGTAATTAACCTTGCCTGTGTTGTACATTTGGCAATTACGAAAATTGTGACCGGCTACCGTTATCTGACTTATGACAAGTACATTTTACCATATCGTGTTTTGGGAAATGGAGAGGAAATGCTGGTTGCTTTCCATGGATTTGGCGGTCAGGGAATGGATTTCCATGAATTCGCACCTTTATTAGGCAGCAGGTATTCCATTTATATTTTTGATTTGTTTTATCATGGCGAAAAAGCACTTGATCTGAGCAAAGTAATGGAAGCAGCAAATCATACTGTAATGGCTCAACTTATTGAAAAGCTTTTATGGGAAGAAAAGCGCGTTAAGTTTTCACTAATCGGCTATAGTCTGGGTGGTAGAATTGCTTTATGCTTAATACAGAAACTGCCACATCGAATCAATGAATTGTTTCTTATTGCTCCTGACGGCCTTACTAAAGCATGGCATGAAGTATTTGTAACAAACACATGGCTGGGACAGTATTTGTATCAAAGAATAATTCGTAATCCCGGATCATTTTTTTCACTGGTAAATATGCTTACATCCATAAAGTTGATCACTCCAAAAATGCGCCGGTTTATTCTCGCCAATCTGGACGATGAACAAAAACGTTTAATGGTGTACAGAACCTGGAGGGTGTTTGGTAATCTTCAGCCTGATCTGGATGTGATCAGCCATTATATTAATACCAAAAACTTCAGGCTGGAATTATTTTTCGGACAATATGATCAGATAATAAAGCCTGTATTTGCGAAACAACTTACCCGAAAATTAAAAAAAACGGTACCGACACATATCCTGGATTGCGGACATCTTTTACTTAATAAATCTGCCGAAATCAGTAATGTAATTCTGAAACCTGAATTACATTAAAAACAGCATACTAAGCATCAGCATAACCATTACTGATTCTTCTGCCAGAAACATCATTATCTCCAGAGTGGTAAGCCTTGCTGATGACTGCTTATTTTCATCGGCCATATGATTGAAAATGATTCCTTCTTCCTTTTGTTGCATGGTACCCAATATTCAACCTGAATTGTTCAGTAAATTGTTGAAAGAAAAGTATTTCTTACAAATGTAGGGTCTTGATTTTTGTTTGATTTGCTAAAGCAGCTTTCTAAGTTAGAAATCTGTATTAATGATAGGTTTGAGGGATGAATAAAACAATATTTGTGTTGGGAGCACCCCGATCAGGAACCACACTCCTGATCAATATGCTGGTGATGAATCAGTCAAAAATATATGGTTATTACGGTGAATCGCAGTTTTATACTACTACATTAAGAAAACCTTACACAGTTGACACTTTTTTAAATGACCGGTATTTTAAAGCAATAATCAATGAAGATGAGACCAGGACTATTTTTACCAATTCAAAAGATGCACTTAGTTTTTTCAGAAATACAATAGATCATTGCCTGACAAGGGAAGGAAAGAGCATTTTTGCCGAAAAGAGTCCGATGCACACTTTGTTTTATAAGGAAATACTTCATGATTTCAAGAATGTAGAGTTCATGATTATTCATCGTAATTTTTGTGCAAATGTTCAGTCCATAGCTTTTACAAGATGGATTCCACTTACCAGTGATGTATTTCCGGCTTTTCTTAAAGATGTCAAAACAGTAAGGTATTTCTTTGCAACGATGCATTTTTATCATTATTGGAAAATTTGCAAGGAGGTAGAGAAGCATCCTGCCTGTACGCTTTCATTACAATATGAAGACATAATCATGGAAAGAATAAATGTAAAAGAAGCGCTTCAAAAAGCACTTGGCTTTGAACCTGACGAAGTCTTTGTATCGCGTCCTTTTTCAGATGCAGTATCCCATAAAAATTACAGTTTTGATACGTCAAGAGTGGAGGATTATAAAAACAAAATGCCGGTTAGCATTCAGAACTTTATTAATGCTGTTTTTCAGCCTAAAGGTGTTGCACAACATCTTTTCGGAGGCTTAATCCGTTATTTTATTTTTGAACCGGTACAGCTTGCAAGAAAAATAACAGGCAGAAAATAATTATTTATAATTGCTGATCATGATTCTCCTGCTGCAGAAAGAAATTTCTTTTTCGAGATCATTTGAACAAATAATAACCGTTTTTTCCTTTGTGAATTCAGCGATGAGAGAACGATAAAATTCGCTGCCGGACTCATCCAGATTGGAAAGAGGTTCATCAAGCAATAACAAGGGAACATCAGTTAAAACAGTACAAGCTAATTTTAAACGTTGTTTCATGCCTGATGAAAAACTACTGATCGGCTGAGAGGAAGAGGAGGATAGATTACATAAGGATATTATTTCTGAAGGAGAAATATTCTTCATCATCTTTTTATGCTCTCCGTAAAACTTAAGGAATTCAGGAGCTGTATATTCTTCAATGATATCAATATAAGGTGCAGAGAATGAAAAATATTCAAACCATTGATCAATGGCAATTTCCTGAGTGCCGTTTCTTAACTTAATAGTGCCTTCGGAAGGGCGCATATGTCCGGAAATGAGTTGTAGTAAAGTTGAT
>JANOBN010000382.1:0-2542 GCA_031411675.1 Bacteroidota bacterium
CGCGAGAAGAGCCTTCGTCTGGTAATGGATACACAAGAGCAGGAGCGTATACGGATGGCTGAGGATCTGCATGATGAACTCGGCTCAGGCTTATCTACCATTCGTTTTATGATTGAAGCCGGAAAGTTGAAAGGCGAATCACTACCACCAAAGGATTTGCAATTTATTAGTGCTAAATCTGCCGAAATAATTGATAATATGAGGCAAATTATCTGGGCTGTTAACCCGGAGCATGATAATCTGGCTGACCTGTTGCATTACATGAAGCGCTATTGCAGTGAGTATCTCGATGCTAATAATATGAACTGGGGTTTTATAATGCCCGATCAGCTAGAAGCACGACGGTTGCCTCCGGGTTTAAGACGTAATCTTTTTGCTATATTAAAGGAAGCTCTTCATAATGTGGTAAAACACGCAGCTGCAAGTCGTGCCGGTGTTTTTATTGAACTCGTTTCAGACTCACTAGGACAATTAAGTTGTAAAATGGTTATTTGCGACAACGGCAAGGGAATTTTCGAGAATAATGGGACCTCAGATGGTAATGGCCTTAAGAATATGAGAAAGAGAATGAATGAAGTAGGAGGTACTATCAAAATTTACAAGGGATGGGATAGTATCTATACGGGCAATGTTGTTGAACTTCAGTTCTTAATTCCATAGTATAACAAAAGTTAATTTTTCTTTTGACTTTTTTAAACTTCCTTTGTTATTCAAAGAGGTACAAAACAGATGCAGGAAATAAAGGTTGCCATAGTTGAAGATGTTCATATAATTAGAGATGGTTTAAAAAATATCATAGACAGTACGGATGGCTTTTGTTGTACCGGTGTGTTCAGCACAGGAGAGGATGCTGCAGCGGGTTTGCCGGAATTGCATCCCCATGTAGTATTAATGGATATCAGCTTACCGGGAATTACAGGCATTGAATGCATCAGACTAGTGAAGCAAAAGCTTCCGGACACCCATTTTATGATGTTTACCGTTTATGATGATGATGAAAAAGTATTTGATGCTTTGAAATCCGGAGCCAGCGGATACCTGCTTAAATCTACTCAACCTGCAAACATTCTTGTTGCTATTCGGGAGTTATACGAAGGTGGGTCACCCATGTCAGCATTAATTGCCCGGAAGGTAGTAGGCATTCTTCAGGCAGATCAGCGGAAAGATCCGATAAACAGCATGTTGAGCGAACGGGAAAAAGAAGTACTTACCCAACTTTCAAAGGGGTTTTTATATAAAGAAATAGCCGAACAACTGAACATTTCTATTGGCACTGTAAAACAACATATACATAAAATTTACGAGAAACTGCATGTGCAAAATCGAACGGAAGCCATAAATAAAGTTTTCCCAAATGGCATTGCATAAATAAATAATGAATCAAAAGTTAATTTTCCGAAGTAGTAATATATAACTTAAGTTCTATTGTGGCAAAGGTGAGAGATGTTTTTCTTTACACTTTTAAAACCGATAATACTTAAGATGGATGGAATAAGAGGTAAACAACAAGTAATTGATGCCGGTAATCTTCAAAAAGGGGTATATCTGTTGTATCTTAATTCAAATAACAAACAACTGATTCAAAAAATTATAAAATAGTATATCAACCACCACTAGTACCCATCCTTATGCAACTGCGCAAGTCGTATGTTGCATAAGGAGTTTTTTTTAGTTGTTTTTTGAAAATCGATTATATTTGGAGAAAATCGAATAGTATGAAGTCTACCCGGTTATTATATGTTTATGGAATAGCGCTTGCCCTAACGGCTATTGCTGCACTGGCAATCATTGGAATAAAGACCCGCAACTTGATGCTAACCTGTCTTTTATTCAGTCTTTCCGCAATCCTTATAGCACGACTAAATCAAAAAAGCAGCTTTCCCCGGATTGAAATACTAAATTGTCTTCTTCCCTCTGCAGCATTTATACTTTTTGCCTATCGTGCAGCAATTAATTTGTTGGCTTTAATAGGAATTATACAGCATGAATTGGATCAATACGATGCATACAATAAATGTCTGAACTTGATTTTCCTTATTTTTCTTGCTTCCGGCTCATTGACAACTGCTTTGATTATGTTTGCAAAAAATAATCATTCAACAGAAAATTAATTAACAAAAGAATATGTCGACAATAATAAAAATAAAAAGTAATGGTTCCATCCGTATAGAAGGTGATTTTAAAATTATAGATGCCAACGATGAGGAATATAATTTAAACGGAAGAACTGCAATTTCCCTTTGCCGTTGTGGACTTTCTCAAAATAAACCATTTTGTGACGGCTCACATAAGAATGAATTTAATCATGAGTCCAAAGCTTTTGAACTGCCTTTGCCAAAAAAAGATTAAAACACATTTTAAGTTCTTTTTACTGAATAAAAAATGTAGAACAATAATGCATTCAGGAGCTATTTCTCAAAGAAATAGGAGGTAGCACCTACCCAATCCAGATTCATATTGTAGCGCACTCCAATCATCTTTCCCTTGCTCATCCTGCCCAGGTTTAAGGTTAGTTTGGGTCTTGCTTCATCTTTATCCCACA
>JANOBN010000383.1:0-1540 GCA_031411675.1 Bacteroidota bacterium
TAAAAAACCAAACTCTCTTACTGTTTCCGGCTATCGGTCCCGACAGTCCAATGGATTAAAAAACGATGATCCTGATATCAGGTATTTTATTGTTACCGGAGTTTCCGTTGGTTTGGGACGACGATTAAAATGGCCGGATGACTACTTTAATGTTTTCCATGAAGTTTCACTTCAGCATTATGATATACAGAATTATGGAAATCTTTTTTCCTTTGAAACGGGTTATTCCAATAACTTGAGTTTTACCCAAACCATCTCCAGAAACTCAGTTGATGGATTTATCTGGATACGTAAAGGTTCCCAATTATCATTTTCACTTCAGCTTACTCCACCCTTCTCCTTATTTTCAAATACCGATTTTAAAACAGCTAATGATCAGGATCGTTATAAATGGATAGAATATCACAAGTGGAAATTCAGTGGTTCCTGGTTTAAGGAAATTGGAAATAAATTCGTGGTAAACTACCGATCTAACTTTGGATTTCTGGGCTTCTATAATAAGGATATAGGTCAGTCGCCTTTTGAAAGATTTTACGTTGGTGGCGATGGGTTGTCCGGTTTCTCCTTCGACGGACGAGAAATAATAGCTCTCAGAGGATATGAAAACAATAGCATTACTCCCCGCGGACCAAGTGGTTATATCGGAGGATCTGTTTATAATAAGTTCACCCTGGAGTTACGATATCCGGTATCTTTAAATCCACAGGCAACCATTTATGCCCTTGGCTTCTTTGAAGGCGGAAACAACTGGTATACCTTCCGTGAATTTGATCCATTAAAGCTCAAAAGATCGGCCGGTATAGGAGCACGCTTCTTCCTGCCGATGTTCGGACTTCTGGGTCTCGATTACGGATATGGATTTGACAATATTCAGGGTATCCCGGGTTCCAGTGGTGGTCACTTTCATTTTACGATCGGGCAGCAATTTTAAAGTAATATAAAAATTCCCTGTGCTCTATGAATTACCGGTGAACAGACTAGTGTGAAGGTGCGGTTTTTTACTACTTTTGGCACGAATATTCTGTAGAGAATCAGTTAAAAAATCTATATGATGAACAAGCTATTAAAATCATTAATTATTCTTTCTGCCGGAGTTTTAACAACTTTTGGCTCATTTGCACAGAAGTATGCATATGTTGATACCAAATATATCCTTGACAACATATCAGAATACAAAGCTTCTCAACAACAACTCGATCAGGTTTCCATTAACTGGCAAAAAGAAATTGAAGCAAAATATGCAGTAATCGATAAACTTTATAAAGATTATCAGGCGGAGCAGATTCTTTTAACCGAAGAAATGAAGCATAAAAGAGAAGCAGAAATTACTGCTAAAGAAAAGGAAGTTAAAGAATTTCAGAAACAAAAATTCGGGTATGACGGAGAGCTTTTTAAGAAAAAGCAAGAGCTCGTTAAGCCAATACAGGACAAAATATATAATGCAGTTAAAAAGATGGCCACTGATCAGGGTTACGCTGTAATTTTTGACAAATCAAGTGATCTTATTATGCTTTATACCAACCCTAAATATGATAAGAGT
>JANOBN010000384.1:0-3909 GCA_031411675.1 Bacteroidota bacterium
AGCTACAATTATATAGATTTGTTAAATGAAAAAGATTAAGTTTCCCGATTTTTATATTACCGGAACTGTCAAAGGCGGAACTACATCTCTTTACAACTACCTTTACGAACATCCTGATATATATATGTGTCCTGTTAAGGAACCGCATTTTTTCAGTACAGATATCAACCCTTCTACATTCCGTGAACAATACCGTAAAATGGTTAATGTAGATATTGATGAATATATCAGAAATGGAATTGATAGCCGTTTGGTGAGCTCTGCATTTATCAGAGATGAGAAAACATACCATCAACTTTTTAGTAATGCAACACCTGAGCAAATATTAGGAGAAAGCAGCACTTCATATTTAATATCAAAAGTAGCAGCAACCAATATTTATAATGCGAATCCGGATGCAAAAATTATTATCATGCTACGCGATCCCGTTAAACGCGCTTATAGTCATTATCTGATGAATTATCGATCAGGCAGTGTGAAAGATGCCTTTAAGATGGAATTGGAAAAGGATATGCATGCTGAACCAAAAGGGTGGGGCAGAACACGTTTATATGCCGAACATGGTTTTTATTATGAACAAGTTAAGCGTTATCTGGATATTTTCGGAGCGGACAAAGTCAGGATTATTCTGAATGAAGACTTAAGTTCAAATACTTCCTCTGTTGTTCAGGATACTTATAGTTTCCTTGATGTTAATGCTGACTTTCATGGCGAATTTCATGAACGCCATAACGCTGCAACAATTCCGGTTTCCTCTTTTGCACGTTTTTTATTAGGTCAGGCAAATCTTATCCGAATGGCTTCCAGAATAATCCCAAAACCAATCAGAAATTCGATTTACCGGAATATGCTGGTAACAAATAATGTTCCTCAACTGGATGATGAAAGCAAGCAGCTTTTAATAAATATTTATAAAGTCGATACCCAAAAACTGCAAGATCTAATTGGCAGAGATTTATCACACTGGTTGAAATAAAAAAAGAGGACATCTTAACGACATCCTCTTAGCCATACAACACACTACCTAAATCAACTTTTTATTTTTGCTGTGCCGAATTTATGGTTTGCTGATTTTCCACAACAGAAACAGTATTATTCAGACTCTGTAATTGAATTTTATAATCATAACTCGTTTCACGTTTCCAGACTAAAACTACATCGCTTGTATAAGTAACCAGTTGACCATCTTTCTCCATTGTCATCGTCCATTTTCCCACCTGATAAATCATTTTTCCACCACCTCCCAGTTCTGTAATTTCTGATTTAAAATCTTTGCAGTTAGAAAAATCATACCAGAATGCCGCAATATCTTTTCGGCCATGTAATTTTTTTCCGCCCGGGTTTAATATTGTTGCATCATCGGTGTACATTGCCGGAATATCACTTAGCGCTTTTTTAAGAATAGCTTTTTCCATTGATTGATTCAGTTGTTCAATTTCAGTTCTTACTTCTTTACTTACTTCAGTAGAACTTTGAGCAAAGATTGGTGACATTGTGGCCATTGATAGAAACGATACAATAGCAATTGTTTTTTTAATTGGATTTGATTTCATTTTATTAGTTGTTTTTAAATTTTAAAGAAGTTATTTATTGCGATTCAAGTGTAGGACGCCCTCTTCAATCTATTTGTTACAGGACTCCGATAATATTTTTTCTATTTTAACATTTTATTTTAATGACCGGACATTAGGTAGCCGTAAAGCCATCGCTGCCTTATGTCTGATTTATTCAAGAAGATTATTAATTAATGTGAGACAATAAAAGAGGGGAGTACAGACAACAGGCTAAAGTTTTAAAACCTGCACTCCCCTGAATTTAGTAATACTTAATTTGTTTGAAATTTTTAATAGGAAATTATTTAATTCGGATTTATATTATTATGAGCTACGGAATAAAATTATTTTCTTTTATCCTTTGCATCAATAACAACACCATCACCATTAATGCGGATTTTAACATCTTTATTATCCCAGTTTATGGTGTCATTATCAGAATCAACAGAAACTGATTTACCATTAATTTTTATGTTTACTTTCTCATCTTTACCGGAATTTATTTCTTCCAGATTGCAGCCTATACATTCAAGTCCACGCTCTGTCATTGTCCAGGTTTTTCCAACCATATCACTATCCCAGGTATTTGTTACGTTTTTAATATCGTAAATAGTACCGTCCATGAATTTACTAAAGTATACGCTTTTCCCGATAGGCACCTTCAGTACCATTTGTACTTTCTGGCCTCTGAATCGGTCTCCTTTTGTTAATTGATAGTTTTTGCTGACTTTTAACAAAGAGTCCTGCTGTACTACCTGATAATTAAGTCTTCTTGCATGACTCATAGCCATTTTTCTGTCACTACCTCTTGAAGTAACGATTTGCAATAACTCAAACTCAGTTCCTGATGAGCGAACGACATCTACTTTTACATTGTCAATATATAAAGTGTCATCATGAAAATCTTTTATTGACCAGTCACCACCATTTATGTTCCAGTCCCCATCATAATAGCTTTCATCACGATAAGGATCACCTTCCAAAAGGTCGAGGTACAGAGTATTTCCTGCTGGCTGAGCTAAAGGTATATTCTGTCGGGCAGATTCTTTAACACGAAACTCTTTAGAAATATCAGCTGCAGTATATATTCCGAATATTAATCCTATTCCGGTAAGTATTCCTGCTCCCATATTCAGATAACGGTTCTCTGTTTTTATGTTAAAGATTAATTTAATCAGTTTGTATAACAGCAGCAAGGCCGGAACTCCAACTAATAGAATTGCAGAAATAATAACCAACCAACGCTGTGAAGAAGTGAGTAAAAATGATATTGCTCCTTCAGGAATATCGGAGAAGTTTCCTAGTCCTGCAACTGTTACTGCTCCCATAAACACAGCAATTAATACAATAAATGCAATAAGAAGGAAAATAAATACGAATGCTTTGCCGATAAATCTTATAAATGCAAGGAAAATTTCACCAAGGCCTTCAAAGAAATTTGCTACCGCACCTTTTGTTGCTGATCCATTGAATGAACTATTACTCATTCGTGACCTGATATCATCAACTTCTTCATCAATGGTTTTTTTAATGGTGTTAATATTTACCGGTTGACCTTTCATTTCCAGTTTTTCAGCAGGAGTTTGTGCTTTTGGAATGATGAGAACAAGAATTAAATAAACAAGCAATGTAGTTCCCAATGAAATAAATATCGATGCAACAAATATGATTCGCAACCAGATTGGATCAGTTCCTATATAATGACTAAACCCACTACAAACACCTCCAACCACTTTATTTTCCGGATCGCGATATAACCGGCGATAAGCACTGCGCTCAGCAGCAGTATAAGGGATTCGTCCATCTGCTTTTGCTTTTGCATTGTCATCTTCACCGGCAACCTGTTCCGGTCTGCCCATTTTGTTGATGACAACTTCCACATCTTCATCAGTTACAACCTGGCGAATTGTACCCAATCTTTCACTAAACATTTCTGCCATTCGGGATTCAATATCCTGTATGATTTCATCACGACCTTCGGATGTTGTAAAGTAGCCACGGATTGCCTCCAGATACTTTTTCATTTTTTCGTAAGCAAGTTCTTCAATATGAAAAACCATACCTCCTATGTTTACTGTTGCCGTCTTATTCATTGTTTGAAGTATTTATGGTAGTTTGGTTTACAGCGTCTACCAGTTCATTCCAGGTAGCATTTAATTCGTTTAAAAATTGTTCTCCTATCGGAGTAAGTTTATAATATTTACGTGGTGGCCCGCCTGTCGACTCTTTCCATGTATAAGAGAGCAGACCCTGATTTTTTAGGCGCGTAAGTAGTGGATAGAGGGTACCTTCTACCACCATCAGTTTTGCATCTTTCATCATAGCAATAATGTCGCTTGGATAAGCTTCACCGCGT
>JANOBN010000385.1:0-2760 GCA_031411675.1 Bacteroidota bacterium
AAAGTCATCTATTTCCTTTACGCAGGATGAAATATTAAGCATACTGATTATTGCACCTAGCAATAGTACTTTACTTAATAAAGAATTTTTCATGGAGTGTTGTGCTAATGAGTAGCTACGGGCAATTTAGCATTACATTAAAAAGAAAATTAGTTAAAAAACGATTTTTCTTACACTACCGGTTTTAAATCATAATTTTTATCTGCTATTTTGCGTTCTGAGCGTTCCCAGACAGCGGCTTGTCCTGCTCCCATATAACGAATAAACCCGGCAATAGCTGCATAGTTCATCATGCAGAAGTAATAGGGAATAAAAAATGCTCTTAAACGAATTTGTTGCTTTTCCATCAGCATACCTGCAAATGCAGCAACATAAAGACATATTTGTAAAAATAATAATGTAGTATAGAATGCATTATTCTTAGCAAGTGGTATTGTTATCGCTAGTAGTATAATCATAAATAATGGTGCCAGAGTCCAGCGCAATACACGGTGTGAAATATATTGAAAGGTAAGCAATGGATCGTTGAAAGGATTTAATAAGAAGGAAAGTCGATTCATGGCCTGCCATCCTCCGGCACAAATACGTATTTTACGCTTCAGTTCTTCTTTGCTGTTTACCGATGCTGTTTCTGTTGCCATTGCGGCAGGTTCATAATGAACCCGGTACCCTCTGGACGCTATTCGAAGTGAAAGCATGAAATCATCAAGGATAGTATCTTCATCCAGTTTTATATAGAGGTTCTTGCGAAAAGAAAATAATTCTCCTGCAGCTCCTACAATTGTGTAAAGTTCTGCATCCCATTTTTTTAATTTTGATTCATATTTCCAGTAAAAGCCTTCGCCTGCACCGGCGGCATTTTCTTTTCCGTCCTGCAGAATTCGTTTTTCGCCACTTACACCGCCAATGAGTGGATCGGCATAATGTTTAATCAATTGTTGTACTGCATCAGATTGTAATGAAGTATTGGCGTCTGAAAAAATAATAATTTCTCCTTTTGCATTACTAACGGATCGGTTTTCAGCTGCTGATTTCCCTCTGCGTTCCGGAAGATGTAAACCAATCAGTTCCTTATAATTCTTAATTATTGAATCGCTGCCATCATTTGATCCATCTGTTATAAAAATGAATTCAATTTTATCTTTTGGATATTCAAGTTGAAGGGTATTAAGAATTTTATCCTCCAAGACTTGTGATTCATTATAGCAAGGAACTATAAATGATACAAAAGGCCGGTAGTCGTTATTTATAATGCTGCGGACAGGAAGAAACAATCTTTTAAATTTAATAATAGCATAAAGTACCAAGCCATAACCAAAATAAGAATAGAAAACCGTAAATAGGCAAACCCAGAATAGTATTTCCATCATCATGATACAAACATTTTTAAAGTTGATATAATAGTTGAAGTGCTTTCTTTCTCCCAAAAGACGGATGCAGGATTATATTTTTTAATAATTTTTGCAGGATTACCGGCTACAATACAATAGGGTGGAACAGAATGTGTCACCACGCTACCGGCCGCAACAACAGAATGTTTACCAATTGTAACACCTGCAACTATTACGGCATTGGCACCAATCCAGCATTCATCGTTAATAATTATCGGGACAACCGAGCATTTTTGTTCTCTGATCGGGATTGAAATATCTTCATAACCATGATTCATACCTGAAACCACAATATTTTGGGCCAGAATTACATCATTGCCAATTATTACAGGGCCAATGATTACATTGGATAATCCGATACGGCAATTATTGCCTATAATTACATCACCTAAACCATTGTTAATAGTGCTAAAATCTTCTATGGTACTATGCTTGCCGATATTAAAAGCATTAAAAGGAAGAACATCCATTCTTGTCCTTCTTCGTATCAAAGTACCTTTCCCTTTTTTATGAAAAAATGGATTTACCAACCAGCTTACCCAAACCCTTGGACGGGCCTGATTATTCGGCATAAGTGCTGCGAGTAGCAGCTTTTTAAGCCTGACATTGCTTTTTAAAATTCTTTTTAGTGACAAACTGATCCTTTTTATACAGGTTTATACGGATATTATTGAAAAAGTTCAATTTTTCAGGAATTCACCTTTTATAGTGTACATTATGCAACATGATAGCTGATATTACGTATGAAAGTCATGATTAAGAATGCCGATATTATTGTAGTGGGTCTTCAACCTTGGGATATTGCCATTGGCAGTAACTGCAGGAATATAGCGCTGGAGCTTTCTAATAACAATAATGTCCTTTATGTGAATCCACCCCTTGACAGAAGTACTTTTTTGAAAGGCAGAGATCATCTTGCCGTTCAAAAAAGAATGGAAGTGATTCAAGGCAACGAAAAGGGTTTGGTAAAAATCAGCAATTCACTACATACACTTTATCCATCTATTCTGGCTGAGTCCATTAACTGGATTCCATGGAAGCCTGCATTTAACTGGATGAACCGTCGTAATAATAAGCGCCTTGCAAATAATATCCTTAAAGCAATTAATATACTTGGATTTAAGAATTATATATTGTTCAATGATCAATCGATGATACGTTGTTTTTATCTGAATGAATTATTGAAGCCGGCTGGTTTTATATATTATATTAGAGACAATCTAAGCACCATTCCTTATTTCCGGAAATATGGTGTAGTAATGGAAGCCGAATTAATTGCCAAAGCAGATGTGGTGGCCACCAATTCCGGTTATCTTGCCGAGTATGCAAAAAAATACAACCCTAGGGCAGAAATGGTAGGGCAGGGTTG
>JANOBN010000386.1:0-3062 GCA_031411675.1 Bacteroidota bacterium
CAATTACCTGCTTCCCCGACTTACCAGAATGTGGACACATCTCGAACGTCAAAAGGGGGGTATCGGAATGCGTGGACCAGGTGAAACAGAAATTGAAACTGACAGAAGAGCCATAAGAAGTAAAATTTCTATACTTAAGGAAAAGTTAAAAGTAATTGATAAACAAAATTCTACCCGTAGAAAACAAAGGGGCGATATGGTGCGTGTAGCTCTTGTGGGATATACCAATGTTGGTAAAAGCACTTTGATGAATGTATTAAGCAAGAGTGAGGTGTTTGCTGAAAATAAATTATTCGCGACGCTTGATACAACCGTGAGGAAAGTGGTGTATGAAACTACGGCTTTCTTATTGTCAGATACGGTCGGTTTTATTCGCAAACTGCCACATGATCTGGTGGAGAGTTTTAAGTCAACTCTTGATGAAGTGAGAGAGGCTGATATTTTACTGCATGTAGTCGATTGCTCTCATCCTGCATTTGAGCAACATCTGGAAACAGTTCAGCAAACATTACAGGAATTGGGAGCAAATGATAAAACCACTATTATGGTTTTCAATAAGATTGATCGCTTTAAAACCATTGCTGTCGATCATCAGGATGCAACAGAAGAGCATGCGGCACTTTCGCTCGAAGAAGTGAAACAAACATGGATATCGAAGGTGAATTATCCTTGCGTATTTATTGCCGCTTCCCTGAATCAGAATATTGGTGAACTCAGAAAATTACTGGCAGAAAAGGTAAGAGAAAAAATGAATTTATTGTCGAATTCAAATACAACAAATAGTTATTGAAAGGTTGATTCTTGCGAATAAATTTTAATAATTATTTGCAAAAAAAATATACTTAAGTTTTCCCGCCGGCTCATTTAAGTTTCTGGGCGCGCATCATTTCAGGAAATCCCTTTTTATCTGTTAATGCATCCAATGCAAGTCCGATTCGTTTTGCAATGGTTTCATCAGACTTTGCGCTATCGACCCATTTGGATATATATTGCTGATGAGATTTCGCAAGTGTATTAAAGTGTTTCAATGCAATCGGTTCTTCACTTAAACATTCCATTAAGGTGGTATTTAATGCAATTTCCCGGAAATCCGGATGAAGTTCGGCAAGCAATTCCGCTCCATGGCTTTTGCCTGTTGCTTTTCTTACTGCTGCATTCAAGGGCATAATAAAATTGCCGGCGCCAACCGGGATTAAGGCAATTCCTTCAAACTTCCAGCCATCCAGCTTTCCCTTTACCCGAAACGATTTACGCATTTTGGGTAGTAGGCTCTCAGCGATATCTAATGGGATGTCAATATAGGTCCAGCCGGTCTTTTCACCCATTTTTCCATAGCGTTGAATAGTAGCTTTAAAAGCAACGACTTTATCCTTATTCTTTGCCATGGAACCTTATCTTGATTTCAACGTAAAAATTAGCTCTTCGTTCTTAACATAAGTATCACATTCTCTTAATGATCTCATATCAGTTGTCCCTCAATTTTGTAGCAAATATAAAAGCAATGGAATTATTAATGCAACAGGAGGAGGTCAGAATTTATTCAGTGAATTGTTGTCCTGAATGTGGTAACGGAATGGAACAAGTAAGCCTGATTATGGGTGAACCGCTTATTACCAGAGTAACGTTTGGAGCGGTAAAAGTAAAACGATTTTTATGCCTGGTATGTCTTTCCGAAAAAAATAAATATTATATCAAAAAAAATAATTAAGCAATATGTCAACACAACCACTATGCTATCCCGTAAATTTTAATTCACGGTCATCTGTACTTGTGAAGGAGCCAAAAAAGGAAATTGATTTTCTGGTGATCGGACAACAGGGATGCAGGGGATTGATGCCCGGAAATACCATTGGTGCATTTATGCATGCCCTTAAAACCGGAGTTAATGCCATTGAAATGGATGTGATGATGTCTGCAGACGGTGAACTGGTTTTAACTGATCATAACGTAATTTCACCGCTTAACTATTATCACCCTTCCATTAAGGAAGAATTGAATGTTTTTGAACTTACATTAGAAGAGCTAAAACAATTTGATTGTGGTAAGCGATTTAACAAACTTTTCCCTTTCCGAAGAATGATTTCTTCTACAATTCCTTTACTTAAAAATGTAGTAAGCAGAATTGAGAAATATATATTATGGAATAACGGAAAATCAATTCAGTATTTTTTTGACATAAAGACTTCACCTGATACTGATGGTATGTTTCATCCAAAACCGGAGGAAATTATTATCCGTTTAACAGATATTATCCGTACACAAAATATCGCCCGAAGATGCACCATTTTGTCTTCTGATGTACGTCCTTTGCAACAAATTAAAAGACTTAGTCAGAAAGTTAATATTGCCTTGAAAGTGGAGAATCCGGAATCTGTAAATGACAACATCACTGCTTTGGGCTTTAAGCCGGATATATATATGTTGCCATACAAAGATGTAAATTATACCTTAGTATACGAAGTACATTCTTTGGGAATGAAACTGATGCCATATGGTGCCAATGATATTCTTGATATGAATGAAATGATAAACATTAATGCTGATGGATTGCTTACCGATTTCCCTGATCATGCACTCAAACTTTTGAATGTTTCAGAAAAATCTATTCCTTCTGTAAGCCATTTTTAAATAGTATCTCCTTAATTTAGTAGTTCAAAAAATACAGGCTACGTTATTAAATATCCGCGACGCAGGTTTTATTGAAAGGGAGGTATTGGGTCAAGGCCTGTTTTTATATCCTTTTGCTGTTCATTTTAAATACCGGAAAAAGGTATTTGTTATGTAATTTGTACCTGATAAAGCCGTACTTTTGCAGCCCCAAAAAGAACAAATAACATGATAGCAGTTTCGAATCTCTCTCTAAGGTACGGTAAAAGAGTATTGTTTGATGAAGTAAATCTAAAGTTTACCTCCGGAAATTGCTATGGAGTTATAGGTGCCAACGGAGCAGGCAAAACTACTTTTTTAAAGATTTTATCCGGTGAAATTGACCCATCTACCGGTCAGGTTTTGTTAAATCCGGGCGCCAGAATGAGTGTTTTAAAGCAAAATCACTTCGAATT
>JANOBN010000387.1:0-3278 GCA_031411675.1 Bacteroidota bacterium
CGTTGAATCAAACGGATTCTATATCTGTATCCTTTACAGTAACTAATGCATCATGTGGTTTGAATAATGGAATTATTACCGCTACTGTTTCCGGTGGAACTCCAGGCTATTCATTAATATGGTCAAATGGTGATGTTGGTATTATTGCTGATTCATTATCCGGTAATATATATAATTTGACTGTAACGGATGCTAATTTTTGTTCAGTTACAAAAAGTGTTACGGTAAATATACTGCCACCGCCGGTCATTAATCTAGATAATATTATTAATGTAAGTTGTAATGGCGCTTCTGATGGAGGGATTAATATTACCGTTAACGGAGGTTCTCTTCCCGTTAATTATAACTGGTCAAATTCTTCTTCTTCAGAAGATCTTTCCGGTGTCAATGGCGGAACTTATACAGTAATTGTTACGGATTCTGCAGGGTGTGGAGATACGCTCACTGCATTAGTTAATGAGCCATCATTAATTACTATAAATTATACAGTTATCGATGCTTCTTGCGGCGGTTCTAACGGAAGTATAAGTCTGGCTGTAAGTGGAGGTGTTCCGGGATATACTTATCAATGGTCCGGAGGGCAAACTACTGCAAATATTAATAATCTCATTGCAGGGAATTATACCGTAACTGTAACAGATACTATTTTTTGTACTAGACAGACCGTTGTAAATGTTGGTAATGTAAATGGTCCGCAAGTCACACTGAATAGTAAGCAAATGGTAACATGCTTTGGCGGCAATAATGGACAAATTTCTGTTAATGTTTCCGGAGGAACTATTCCTTATAGTTTTTTATGGTCCAATAATGAAACCACTCAGAATATTTCTATGCTTGCAAGTGGTATTTATACTTTAACCGTCACTGATGATTTAGGGTGTATTGGAATATATACAGATACCATTACTGAACCCATTTCCCTTTCCTTAACAGCAGTTATTAGTAACCCAACCTGTTTTCTGTCTAACGGAACAATTATCGTTACTCCATCCGGCGGAACATCAGTCTATACTTATTTATGGTCAAACGGAGTTACTTCTTCCGGAAATTCCGGAATGGCTGCTGGAATTTATACGGTGACAATAACAGATGCTAACTTCTGTACTTTTGATTCTTCATTAACACTCGTTAATACGGGTGCTCCTGTTATTAATCTTATTTCACTGAATGATGCATCCTGTTTCGGAGCAACAGACGGATCAATTGATATTGATGTTTCCGGTGGAATTACACCTTATACTTATTTATGGCAGGGAATCTTACAAACAACACAGGATGTTTCCGGATTAGCACAGGGTCCGTATGATGTTATTGTTTCCGATTCTACAGGATGTAGCAGCAATGCACAATACACCATTAATCAGCCAACAGAAATTCAGGTTAGCTATCCGCTGCTTAATAATACTAATTGTGGTCAGACAAATGGTACTATCATTGTTTCCGCAAGTGGTGGTTCAGCACCATATAGTTATCAGTGGTCAAACGGGGTAACTAACGACACACTTTTTAATTTGTCATCCGGGAGCTATACTGTTACAGTTACCGATTTAACAGGATGCACTAAAGTTGATTTAGCAAATATCAGTGACTTGGGTGGGCCCGTTATTCAGTCAGTTGATTCCACACTGATTACATGTCCCGGCGGCAGCGATGGTTCCATAACAATTACTGCAACAGGCGGCAGCGGAACATTAACTTACAGTTGGACAAATAATGGATCTAATCAACCTGCCATTAATAACCTTCCTGCCAATATATATACAGTAACTGTAACTGATGCCGCTAATTGTCAGGTAATTCGTTCCATAAATATAACCGATCCTGATGATTTTATAATTACAGCTTCATTAGCTCAGCTAAATCCTCCATACAATCTTTCCTGTTATCAATCAGGCGATGGTGCAATTGATATTACTGTTACCGGAGGAACTTCTCCTTATATATATATATGGTCAACCGGATCGAATGATGAAGATATTAATAGTCTTACTGCCGGTACATATACATTGGTTATACGTGATTCCAGAACATGTGAAGGTTATGATACTATTCTTCTTACACAACCGCCACCGATTACAGCATTTGCAGGGAATGATGTTACAATTTGTGGAATAGATACAATTACGCTGAATGCTAACACCATTCCCGGCAATCTTCTTGGTTTGTGGAGCACACAATTACCTTCTACTATTACTTTTACTGATGCGTCTCTTTCAAATTCTGTTGCCGGTAACATGCCGGTTGGTATAAATATTTTATCATGGACTGTATCACAGTTAAATGGCAGTTGTGCAGTGAGTGATTCGATAATTATAACTGTTGCAGATAAGATTGCTTCATTGGCAGGAAGCGATAAAGGGGACTTGTGTGGCAATACCTATACTCTGAATGCAACAAAACCACAATTCGGTTCCGGCTACTGGTCAGCACTGGGTGGTCCGGCAATTCTAACTGATTCTTCAAACGCTTCCACTACGGTAAGTCAGCTTGGCACAGGAGCAAATTATTTTACCTGGACCGTAAATAGTGGTAATTGCAGTGATATTGATACTGTTTTGGTTTTCCAGCAGGATTCTGTTACTTGTCTGCTGCAGATAGAAATACCAACAGCTTATTCTCCCAATGCAGACGGTAAAAATGATTATTTCGTTGTAAGAGGTATTGAAGATTATACCGACAATAAATTAACAATTGTGAACCGATGGGGTGTTGAAGTATATAGCAAGAGCAATTATTTAAATGAATGGAATGGAGTCAATAATGATAATGAACCAATTCCTGATGGAACTTATTTTTATATTTTAAGAGTGGAAGGTATAAATAAAGTATTTAAAGGATTTGTTGATATAAGACGATGAGAGGTATTTTGATATATATATATTGTTCGTTAGTATTACTTTTTGTAATGCTTACTTCACCTGTCGTTGGCCAGCAAGCGCCTGTGCAAAGTCATTATATGTTTAACGGGCTGTTGTTAAATCCTGCATATGCCGGTACTAAGGAATATGTAAGTTCAGCGTTAATGTACCGTAAGCAGTGGGTAGGATTGGATGGCGCACCATCATCACAAACGTTAAGCATTCACGGACCATTAAAAAGTAAGAAGGCAGGCTTGGGAGTATATTTGTTAAAGGACAAGATAGGTGTTACCAGTCAAACAGATTTATTTGCAAGCTTCTCTTATCATCTCCCGATGCCTAAAGGAAAACTTTCTTTTGGGATGCAGGCGGGCATGAATTATTTTAAATCTGATATCGTGAAGTTACAATACTGGGACC
>JANOBN010000388.1:0-7033 GCA_031411675.1 Bacteroidota bacterium
TGAATGGATCCTACCCGCTGCTGCAGAATTAGTTGCCGACAATGGAAATGAAATTACTGTAAAGTGGGAGGAGTTTAATGACGGTCCTTTTGCAAAATATCAGTTGTTTAAAATGGGGGAGGATTCTGTTTTGAAACTTTATAAGTCTTTTTCTTCTTATCCTGATTTTAGCTGGGTAGACAATAATGTGAGCACCGATCGGAAATCATATTGTTATGCAATGATTAACGAAGATGTTTGCGGGAATGAAAGTGATAGAAGTTTAATTGCCTGCTCAATATTGCTCGAAGGAACTGCAGGTTATTTTCTAAATAATTTAGCTTGGAGCACATATATCAACTTCAAAGGAGGAGTAGATCGTTATGATATTATGCGAAAAGGTATCAATACCGAATCGCTGTTTTCAAAAATCGGGGAAACTCCTGATGGAGAGTTATTCTTTTTTGACAGGAGTATGAATAAGGATGAAGGTGTTTTCCGGTATTACATTAATGCAATTGAAGGTAACGGTGGAAATCAGGCGACTGCACGCTCCAATGAAATAGAATTGTATCAACAGCCTATGCTTTTTGCTCCTTCTGCTTTTACTCCAAACGACGATGGTAAAAATGATTATTTTAAAGCAGAAAGCACTTTTATTACAGAGTTTGAAATAGTGATTTATAACAGATGGGGCCAACCGGTATTTCAATCTTCCAATATAGAAGATCAATGGGATGGGATGCAAAACAAGCACCGGGCACCAACAGGAGTATATTTCTATAAAATCAGGTATAAAGGATATAATACACCAACATTTATCGATTTAACGGGAAGTATTACACTTATTCGCTAATCAAATTATCTTCATTCATTTATCTTTGCAGAAATCAGAAACATGAGAGTAAATCAGATGACCAGCCTTCACGCAATTGAATTGGAAGATAAGTATGGAGCGCATAACTATCATCCATTACCTGTTGTCTTAAGCAGAGGCAATGGTGTTTTTGTCTGGGACCTGGAAGATAAGAGGTATTATGATTTTTTATCGGCTTACTCTGCAGTAAATCAAGGGCATTGTCATCCACGAATTATTGAAGCATTAATAACTCAGGCACAAAAGCTTCCTCTTACATCCAGAGCATTTCATAACGATTTACTGGGGGAATATGAGCAGTTTATGACATCCATGTTTGGATATGATAAGCTGTTACCAATGAATACCGGAGTAGAAGCAGTGGAAACGGCCATCAAATTAACAAGAAGATGGGGCTATAATGTAAAAGGCATTTCAGATAATCAGGCAAAAATTATTGTTTGTGAAGGAAACTTTCATGGGCGAACAGTAAATGTAATTTCATTCTCAACCGACCCTGATAGTAATAAAAGATTCGGGCCATATACTCCGGGTTATATAACTATTCCATATAATGATATTGGCGCCCTGAAGAAGGCAGTTACTGACCCTGATGTGGCTGGTTTTCTTATTGAGCCTATACAGGGAGAAGCCGGGGTTAATGTTCCGGATGAGGGTTATCTGTCCAAAGCTTATCAGATATGTAAAGAAGCAAGAGTTCTTTTTATAGCTGATGAAATTCAAACCGGACTGTCCAGAACAGGAAGAATGCTTTGTTGTGATTATGAAAATGTAAAGCCCGATTTATTAATACTTGGGAAAGCACTTTCGGGAGGGCTATATCCTGTTTCAGCCGTTTTATCAAATGATGAAATTATGTTGGGTATTAAGCCCGGTGAACATGGTTCAACCTACGGAGGAAATCCAATTGCCTGCAGAGTGGCTATGGCTGCGATGAGTGTTTTGGTGGATGAAAATATGGCGGAGAATGCTTTTGCAATGGGGGAGATATTGAGACGTGAACTAAGCTTGATCAAAAGTAGTCTGATAACACTAGTAAAAGGTAAAGGCCTGTTAAATGCAATCATAATTAAAGAAACAAATGGCGTTGATGCCTGGAAAGTCTGCCTGAAGCTCGCTGAAAACGGCTTGCTTGCAAAACCAACTCACGGAGATATTATTCGACTTGCACCACCATTGGTAATAAACGAAGAACAGATACTGGAGTGTGCAGCAATCATTAGAAAAACACTTGAAAGTTTTAAATAAAAAAAACGTCCTGCTAATTTAACAGGACGTTTTTTTATCAATCTGATTATTTAAGCGATTTTTTTGGAATTCAGATATGCTTAACTTTCTTCCTTTTTCTTTTTAGATTTTGTTGGTTTAATAACAACAATCTTTAAAGCTTCCGGATCCTTTTCCTTATCATACGTCAACTCTATCATATCACCTTCTGCTAATTCAGCTTTAATGATTTCCTCTGCAAGAGGATCTTCCACGAACTTCTGAATTGCTCTTTTAAGAGGGCGGGCTCCGAAACTGGAATCATATCCTTTGTCAGCAAGAAAGTCTTTCGCTTCTTCAGAAAGTTTGATTTTATAACCTAGCTCATTAACTCGTTTATAAAGATATTCAAGTTCAATATCAATAATTTTATGAATATCCTCTTTACTCAGGCTATTAAAAATAACAACATCATCTATTCTGTTTAAAAATTCTGGAGCAAATGCTTTCTTAAGTGAATTTTCAATAACGCCTCTTGAATGATCTTCTGCCTGTGTTTCTCTCGCTGTAGTATTAAATCCAACTCCCTGACCAAAATCTTTCAATTGACGTGAGCCAATATTGGAAGTCATGATAACAATAGTGTTTTTGAAGTCCACTTTTCTGCCAAGGCTATCGGTAAGCTGTCCATCATCCAATACCTGAAGTAACAGGTTGAATACGTCAGGGTGTGCTTTTTCAATTTCATCAAGAAGCACAACTGCATATGGTTTACGACGAACTTTTTCTGTTAATTGACCACCTTCTTCATAACCGACATAGCCCGGAGGAGCACCGATTAAACGGCTTACTGCAAACTTCTCCATATATTCACTCATGTCGATACGAATCAATGCATCTTCCGTATCAAACAAATATTTGCTGATTACTTTTGCTAATTCTGTTTTGCCAACACCTGTTGGACCCAAGAATATAAATGTACCAATCGGCTTATTAGGATCCTTAAGTCCGGCACGATTTCTCTGAATAGCCTTTACGATTTTTTTAACTGCCTGATCCTGTCCAATTACTTTACCTTTAAGCTCATCACCCATTTTTAACAAACGAGTTGTTTCAGCCTGAGCAATTCTGGTAAGTGGCACACCACTCATCATTGCTACTACTTCTGCAACACTTTCACCGGTAACGGCATAACGTTGTGTTTTTGTTTCATCTTCCCAGGCTTTCTTAGCAGACTCCAACTGTTCTAAAAGTTGCTTTTCAGTATCACGAAGCCTTGCAGCCTCTTCATATTTCTGACTGCGGACGACACGATTTTTTTCAGATTTAATGTCCTGTACTTTATTCTCCAGTTCGATAATATTGGGAGGAACATGTATGTTACTTAAATGCACTCTTGAACCTGATTCATCCAAAGCATCAATAGCTTTATCAGGAAGGAAACGATCCGTTATATATCGACTTGTAAGCTTTACACATGCATTGATCGCTTCATCGGTATAGGTAACATGATGATGCTCTTCATACCGTTCTTTTATGTTGTGTAGAATCTGAATAGTTTCATCAACAGTAGTAGGATCAACAATTACCTTTTGAAACCTTCTGTCAAGAGCACCGTCTTTCTCAATATACTGACGGTATTCATCAAGAGTAGTTGCTCCAATACATTGGATTTCACCACGTGCCAAAGCAGGTTTAAACATATTGGAAGCATCCAGAGAACCAGATGCACCACCGGCACCGATTATTGTATGAATTTCATCAATAAATAAAATTACATCAGGTGATTTTTCCAACTCATTCATAACCGCCTTCATTCGCTCCTCAAACTGACCACGGTATTTAGTGCCGGCGACTAAAGAAGCAAGATCAAGCGTTACAATTCTCTTATTGAATAGAACCCTCGAAACTTTACGTTGGATGATCCTGAGCGCAAGTCCTTCAGCAATCGCTGATTTACCAACTCCAGGCTCACCAATAAGTATTGGGTTATTTTTCTTACGCCTGCTTAATATCTGTGATACCCTTTCAATCTCTTTCTCACGACCTACAATAGGGTCAAGCTTGCCATCTTCTGCAGCTTTAGTTAGGTCCCTGCCGAAATTATCAAGAACAGGTGTTTTTGACTTTGCATCACCACTTTTCTTAGATGCCCCGAATGAAGGTCCATCATCGTCCTTTGAATAAGGATCGTCATCTGAAGGGTTGGATGGAGATTCTGCTTTAAAATTATTCTTAAACAAATCAAGCTCTTCACGCATGATATCATAAGTTACCCCAAACTGATTTAAAATCTGAGTGGCGATATTATCTTCATCTTTTAGAACTGAGAGAAGAAGGTGCTCTGTTCCTATAATTTCACTTTTAAAGATTTTGGCTTCAAGATAGGTAATCTTTAAGGCCTTTTCAGCTTGTTTAGTCAACGGTATATTGTTAAGGTTGGACACATTGCCTGTGCTTCCTTTAACAGCATTCTCTATTGATTTACGCAATTCAACAAGGTTAATGTTCAGCGATTTAAGAAACTTAATTGCCATACCTTCACCTTCACGGATCAGCCCTAGTAATAGATGCTCCGTTCCAATGTAATCATGTCCCAGACGCAGGGCTTCCTCGCGGCTATAGGTAATTACATCTTTAACACGGGGCGAGAACTTTGCTTCCATACTTTTTTTGTTTTGTTTTTGATTTAATTCAACGATGTGTCTTTGAAAAGGTTCTTGCTTTTAAGGCCTGATTTGCTAATATGTAAGATTTATTAATTTGTGCCTAAGTTAATCACATATCGGGCTATTTTGCAAGTAGTAATTTTTCAATCTTTCTCCGGATCTAACTTGTTAATAAATCCTCCCCGCTATTCTCCAAAAATATGCCAGCAATTAGCTAACTTCGTGAGCAATTTAAAATTACTTATTAACACAGTTAATTTACACTCTGAAAAACGATCCTGAAGGGTTGTTTTTTCTATAAACAAATGATACTGACAATTTAACATATAGCAATTAAAGAATGGCCGACGGAGAAAAAATTATTCGTATTAACATTGAAGATGAGATGAAAACCGCTTATATCGATTATTCGATGTCGGTTATCGTTTCCAGGGCATTACCTGATGTAAGAGATGGCTTAAAACCAGTTCACAGACGCGTTCTCTATGGTATGCTTGATCTGGGTGTAATGTCTAACAGACCTTACAAAAAATCAGCACGTATTGTGGGTGAGGTACTTGGTAAATATCACCCACATGGTGATAGTTCAGTTTATGATACTATGGTACGTATGGCACAGGACTGGTCGTTGCGTTATCCATTGGTTGACGGTCAGGGAAATTATGGATCCATTGATGGAGATCCACCGGCTGCAATGCGTTATACAGAAGCACGACTCAGGAAAATAGCCGAGGAAATGCTGATTGATATCGATAAGGATACAGTGGACTTCCGTTTTAATTTTGATGATACACTTCAGGAACCAACTGTTCTTCCTTCAAAGATTCCAAACCTTTTAATTAACGGCGCTTCCGGTATTGCTGTAGGTATGGCTACTAATATGGCTCCTCACAATTTAACTGAAGTTTTAAATGCTATTATAGCATATATTGATAATAAGGACATTACGATCGATGACTTAATCAAATTGGTTAAGGGTCCAGACTTCCCGACGGGTGGAATAATTTATGGGTATAGTGGAGTAAAAGATGCCTTTGAAACGGGTAGGGGCAGGGTTGTGATGCGTGCCAAAGCCGTTATTGAGAACACAGAAAACGGCCGTGAGCGCATCATTGTTACCGAAGTACCTTATCAGGTTAATAAGGCCGAAATGATTAAAAAAACGGTAGATCTGATTAACGAAAAGAAGCTGGAAGGTATTTCAGATATCCGAGACGAATCAGATCGGGATGGTTATCGTGTGGTTTATGAAATTCGACGTGATGCCATGGCCAGTGTTGTGTTAAACAACCTTTATAAATACACTGCTTTACAGAGTTCCTTCAGTATTAACAATATAGCCTTGGTAAACGGCCGTCCGGTAATGTTAAACCTTCGTGACATGATTCTGCATTATGTAGAGCACCGGCATGATGTTTTGATCCGTAAAACAAGGTATGAACTTGCAGAAGCTGAAAAAAGAGCACATATCCTGGAAGGTCTGCTTATTGCTTTAGATCATCTGGATGCAGTTATCAGCTTAATTCGTAATTCACAAACTCCTGATGAAGCTAAAACAGGACTCATAGAGACATTTGGTTTATCAGAAATTCAGTCGAAAGCGATACTTGAACTTCGTTTACAACGGTTAACCGGTCTGGAGCGTGATAAGATCAAAGAAGAGTATGCTGAGTTAATGAAACAGATTGAGTTCTTTAAACAAATACTTGGAGATGAGAGTCTTAGAATGAAAATTCTGAGAGGGGAGATGGAAGAGATGCGTGAAAAATATGGTGATGAAAGACGCACAGAAATTGTGTACGCTGCCGATGATATCTCCATGGAAGATATGATTGCCGATGAAGCCGTAGTGATTACTATTTCTCATATGGGGTATATTAAACGTACAGCTTTAGATGAATATCGTACACAGAGTAGAGGAGGACGTGGTTCCATGGGAACAGCCACCAGAGATGAAGATTTTATAGAGCATTTGTTTATTGCTACAAACCATAATTATATTCTGCTGTTTTCCGAAAAAGGAAAATGTTATTGGTTGAGAGTGTACGAAATCCCGGAAGGAACAAAAACCTCAAAAGGACGAGCTATTCAAAACTTGCTAAGCATATCCCCGGATGATAAAATTAAAGCGTTTATTAATGTTAAGAACCTTCATAATGAGGAATATTTGAATAATAATTACATTATTTTGTGTACTAAGGACGGTACAATTAAAAAAACGTCCTTGGAAGCTTATTCCCGACCAAGACAATCTGGCATAAACGCAATAACAATCAATGACGGAGATGAACTTTTGGAAGCA
>JANOBN010000389.1:0-3507 GCA_031411675.1 Bacteroidota bacterium
ACCGGTATGCAGGCCATTCCAACTACCGGTATTGCTATGGGTGTTCAATACATGGAGCGCCAGGGACTGATGAAATTTCCTCATGGGGAAAGTCCGGTAGTTGTTTGTTCGTTGGGTGATGCTTCTGTTACCGAAGGAGAAGTTGCAGAAGCTTTTCAAATGGCTGCATTAAAGCAGTTCCCGATTATATATGTGGTGCAGGATAATGAATGGGATATTTCAGCAACCGCTTACGAAACAAGAGCCATGAATGCATACGAATATGCCCGTGGATTTAAAGGACTGGAAGCAATTTCTATTGATGGAACGGATTTCATTTCCTGTTACGACACCATGAATAAAGTGATTAGCTCCGTAAGAAAAGAGAGTCGTCCGTATTTAGTGCATGCAAGAGTGCCATTGTTAAATCATCATACTTCCGGTGTTCGAAAAGAATGGTATCGTGATGATCTGGAAATTGCTGCTAAACGTGATCCGTTACCTCGTTTCCGTGCACAGTTGTTGGATTTGGGAATGGAAGAGCAGGAATTGATGAATCTCGAAAAAGAAGCATATGATATTGTTCGTGCTGATTTTGAAAAAGCATTGGTTGCAGAAGATCCTCGTCCTGAAGATTTATTTACCCATGATTTTGCACCAACACCAGTAACAGAAGAATTGGGTGATAGAGAGCCTGCAGGCAAAGAACCCACAGTGATGGTAGATTGTGCATTATTTGCTGTGCAGGAGTTAATGACAAAACATAAAGAGTGTTTATTATACGGACAAGATGTTGGTGGAAGATTAGGCGGAGTTTTTCGCGAAGCAGCAACATTGGCACAGAAGTTTGGTGACGACAGAGTTTTTAATACCCCCATTCAGGAAGCATTTATTGTGGGTAGTACCGTCGGTATGAGTGCAGCAGGATGTAAACCCATTGTAGAAGTTCAATTTGCCGATTATATATGGCCGGGTTTAAATCAATTGTTTACGGAAGTAAGTCGCTCCTGTTATTTAACCAATGGAAAATGGCCGGTAAGTTGCATCCTTCGTGTACCAATTGGTGCTTATGGAAGTGGTGGTCCGTATCATTCCTCCAGTGTTGAAAGTGTATTAGCGAACATCAGAGGAATTAAAATTTGTTATCCTTCCACAGGTGCTGATTTAAAAGGATTGATGAAAGCTGCATATTATGATCCTAATCCGGTAATTATGTTAGAGCATAAAGGATTGTATTGGTCGAAAATAAAAGGAACAGAAGAAGCAAAAACAATTGAACCTTCCGAAGATTATATATTGCCACTTGGAAAAGCAAGAATTGTTCAGGCAGCAAATGCAAGTGCTGATACAAATACATTAACCATTATTACCTACGGAATGGGAGTGTACTGGTCGAAAAATGCAGCAAAAAATCATGATGGCAAAGTTGAAATTATTGATTTGCGCACCATAGTACCCATTGATGAAGAAACTATTGTAGCAAGTGTAAACAAACATCATCGTTGTATAGTAGTTACAGAAGAGCCTGTAAATAATTCCTTTGCCCAGGCATTAGCAGGAAGAATACAACGTCTCTGTTTTCAATCACTCGATGCACCCGTAGAAGTTATCGGTTCCGAAAATCTCCCTGCAATACCGTTAAACGCCATCTTAGAACAAACCATGCTACCCAATGCTGATAAAGTTGCAATAGCTATTGGTAAGATGTTGAGTTATTAGTGAATTGTTAATAGTGAAAAGTGAAAGATTATCGTCTTGTAAATATCGTTCAATAATTTAATAAATCAATAACGAATAATGAACAAGGAATATTGAATAATGAAGTATTGAATAGATCAATAACCAATAACTCAATAACCAAATAACTTAATACCCCAACAACTTAATCACCTAGTCACCTAGTCACCTAGTCACCAAATTTAGAATTTAGAATTTAAAATTTCCTAGCTGTGTTTAAACTAAAACTTCCCACCGACCCCCGTTGGGTAAATATCGTAGAAAAAAATATCGAAGAGATATTAACCGACCATGCTTTTTGTGAGCAGAAGGCGGCCAGCAATGCCATTTCCATCATCGTAAAATGGCCGGAGTATTCTGATATGGTTTCCTCCTTATTAGACATTGCACAGGAGGAGTTGATGCATTTTAAAATGGTGCATGATAAATTACTTGCAAGAGGATTTACATTGGGAAGAGAAAGAAAAGATCCTTATGTAAATTTATTGTACGATTTCATGAGAAAAGGAGGGGACAGAACATTGCAACTCATGGATCGTTTACTATTTGCTGCTATGATAGAAGCCAGAAGTTGTGAGCGGTTTAAAGTATTGTCAGAAGAAATTAATGATGCCGACCTCAAAGAATTTTACCGGGAACTCATGATCAGCGAAGCCAACCATTACACTGCATTTTTAGGTTTTGCAAAAAAATACGGCGATGAAAAATATATAGAAAAACGCTGGAATGAATGGCTGGAATATGAAGGCGAAATAATCCGACAGTTTGGAGTGAAGGAAACGATACATGGGTAGGAATTAGTATCGAGTATCGAGTAGCTAGTATATGAGGTTGACTGAAATAGGTTGACTTATTTGTCTTAAAATATATCTTATTTTCTATTCATTTAATCATTGTACTATCTACTAACTACTCGATACTAGATACTCCCTTTTAAAAAGTATATTCAAAAATATTCCCCTTCCTGTTCATGAAATTCTTTGTGTTAATGCATAACACTGGAATCTCTGATTCATTGGCTACAATTTTTTGCTCTTCCACACCCATAATGTAATCCGTTAAACCTGTCTCGGGATCAATGGTAGTTACAATCATATCGGCACCAATAGTATCTGCTTCTTGTTTAACAGATTTGTATTTGCTTGATCCAAAAGTATTTTTTGACAACACATAAGCAATATTGTTATCAGATAAATAAATTTCAAAATAGCTTACGTTATTATCAATTTGTTTTTGGATAAATTCATCTTTGCTGCTTTCGGAGATGAGATATAATGTAGCTTTAAAATACTCTGCCATAGAAGTTAAAAAGGGTAACATCTGTTTTACTTCTCTGGTAAACTCTACCGGGACAAGTATTTTCTTAACTGCATGGAATGGCTGATGCTGCACTACAATATACGGAGTGGAGGAGTTGGTGATTACCTTCATAGCATAGCTGCCAATAATCCGTTGCATGCCTTTAACGCCATGTGTACCCATAACAATCAGAGAAGCTTCAATTTCAGACGCTGTGCTGCCAATCAATTCAAAATAACTTCCGGATTTTACAAGCGGTGTTGGTTTAACACCATCGCTGGAATATTTATCGCAAAGTTGTTGCAATTGTTCCGTTGCCGGTCCCGCCTCTTTCTCTGTTGATGCAACATGAAACGGTACAATATCCTGAGCCATTACGGAGGTTAATCCTACTGCATAACGCAGTGCATTTTCTGTAACAGGGGTGAAGTCAATAGGTACAAGAATTTTCATAGTGGTAATTAATAATTTAGGTGGCGAGGTATAATTACA
>JANOBN010000390.1:0-3782 GCA_031411675.1 Bacteroidota bacterium
GGAGGCGTAGTAGGTTCAATACCTGTAACTAATTTAGTTGCTGTACCGGTACATCCATTGGGGTCAATCACAAATACATTATATAAACCGGGATGAACAGTAATAAAAGAAGTGGTGGATTGAGTTGACCAGTAATACTGATCATACCCTGTTGTAAGACTTAATTGAGTTTCCTTATCTGCGCAAACCACATTTCCGGCACTGGAGTTAATAACAGGCTGTACAAAATTCTTATGCTCTACTTTAACTGTATCAGAACCATAACATGCTACTAACCCATTTGTAATTACTGAATAAAACAACGCTCCGGCAACAGGAACGGTAACAGTAATTATTTTTGTCGTTTCTCCGGTGCTCCATAAGTAGGAATTTGCAGTACTACATTCTAAAGTAATTTGCTGCGGAACTGATATTGAATTACAGACAGGAAGAGGAACGGAAGAAGTAATTGTTGGTTTTATTTCCTGCATTTTTAGCATCCATACATCTTCTGCCCCATGATTTCCGGTAACAGTGCCGTTATTTGATTTGGCACTACCCGCAAAGGTATATCCGCCATTCACTAAAGCGGTTACGGAAAAGGTATTATCATCTGAGGTACCACCCAAAACTGATTGCCACAAAATGTTACCTAATTTATCAACCTTCAACACAAAGGCATCTTTTGCACCGTGATTATCTGCAAAAATTCCATTTGTTGAATAGGTTACCCCGCTAATTATATATCCTCCGTCGCGCGTTTGGTATGCCGAAGTTGCTGAATCTCTCTGGGCTCCGCCATAGGTATCTTTATACCAATCGGTAAACCCACTTGATCTGATTTTTGCGATCAGAATATTATCATCTGATGAACTATTGCCATTGGTAAATCCTCTGCAGCCGGTTAAAACACATCCACCGTCCTGCGTTAAACTTACCGTGTTAAACCAGGTATCAAATACGTTGAAGGATGTATTAGTTATTCTGTCATAAGTCTTTGTCCAAATAGTATCGAGTAATGCATTCAACTTTACTACAATGGCCACATCATTTCCAAAATCAGTATCATCCCCTCTTCCTGCAACATAATAAGAACCATCGAGACCTTTTGCAATAGACTTATATCTGTTAAAGATGGTTGGCAATGGGTTGCCTGTGTTTACAGATATCAATCCTTTTGCAATTACTACATTTCCCGAGTTGTCTATTTTTACAATATTGGAGTCCGTTACAAAAACATAACCAGTTCCATCATTGGTTTGTTTTATATCATTTACAGCACCATAATTAAATCGCCTTCCAAAAATAATTCCCCCAATTGTATCTAGCTTAAGCACCCAACTGTTACCGGTTCCGGAAGTATTACTGGCAGTCAGGTCAGGACCCGTTGTTGAATTAGTAAAGCCTCCTAAAATATATCCCCTGTCAGAAGTTTGATCAAATGCATTAGCATAATCAGTAAGGTCACCCCCATAAGTTTTTACCAGAAGCGGGAATCCGTTTACATCAGTTTTAATCAATAATGCATGAATTGGAGTTTGGTCAGTTGTATTATTGATATCTCCACTATTATCTGAAGATGATTTTCCAACCATTACAAAGCCACTGTCAGAAGTTTGTTTAATCATACTTACAGATTCGCTTCCGATTCCTCCGAATAATTTCTGCCAAGCAAATGAAGGTGCAACTGTTTCATAAGGAATTGACAATGCAATACTATCGCCAAAAGCGCAGCCATTGTTATTAGTAATAGTCAGTGTATAAGTGCCGGCAACAGATACTTTAATAGTGGATGTAGTTGCACCTGTCGACCAAAGATAGTTTCCGGAATTGGAACCGGATGCACTCAGTATGGTAGAAAAATTATTTCTGGAACATGCAGTGATGCCACTGGAAGATAATAAAGTGGAAGAACCGCCTTCATCTTTCAATAATATTTTGAATGCATAATTTATTGTATTACTCCAACCGTCAACCTGCACATAATAGGTTTTTCCGGGTGTAACGCAAATCGTCTTTATCCAGGCATTAAAGGGAGGTGTAGCAACAGAATCATCGTTGGCTGCAACCAACCTCCGTTTTGCAACATCAAAAAAGTCTGTACATGAAGCCGCTTCCCAAACAGCAATCTGGCTATCCCAATCAGGATTGATAAAGTGAAGAGAAACGCGTCCTGAAGCAGGACCGGTAAAAGTAAACCATACCGTATTATTAATTGGTCCCCCATAATTATCACACCAGCTATCTTGGGTATTGCAATTAATCATCGGTGCTGCAGGCTCTCCGGGTTGAATGGTAGCACCTGCATTCGTATATGGGCCGTTAACACCTACTACCATTGGTATTGCATTGCAAATGTTATCTCCTTTAACAACAATATTTGTAACTACCTCATTGGAGATAAACTTGCATCCGGAGGCACTTACCACTTCACAAATGAAATAAAATGTGCCTGCCGATGTGGCATACGCATTAAGAATTGACTGGTTAACCCCACCAATATTATTGTATGGACCTCCACTTGCAAAACCATACTTCCATTGCTTTGTATTTCCTGGTAAACTACCATTTAAAGTATAAAATAAAGTGTTATATGTTGAATCAGATGAAGATCCGGTAATATTAAAAACCGGCGTGCTCTCAATGGTAAGTATTTTATTTATTGTACATGAAGCACCGCAGGCATCTGTTACAATTACAGAATAATTATAAGTTCCATTGGCAAGGTTGAGCGTTATAGATTTTGTATTACCTGGTATTGCAACGCTATCTCTTTTCCAACTGTAGGTATATGGCCCACCGCTGGATGAATGATTCACGGTTAAGTTAAAACTACTACTCTGACAAGGCAAACCGGAGGATATATATATTGAATCACAAATTAAAGGAAGGCCGCCGGAAACCTGCAGATTTCTTTTTTTTGTACAAATTCCATCAGAAACAACTACCTGATAATTTACTGTTCCCGAAATTGTATTGGCTACAGGATTATATATTGATGTATTATTCAGAAAAGTGGATGGAGTCCAGGCATAAGTGTAAAAAGGCGGCTTAAATCTCCATGCTTCCCCGCTACCTAAAGCAAAACTAAAGATCGCATTGTTTCTTCCCACAGGAGTATATCCAACCGTACCGTTACTATTTTCCAGTCCGACAGTTTTTGGAGAGGCTACCGGATCCGTTACTTCAACCAAATGCACTTCCACCCTGGCATCTGCTTCAAAAATCTGTACCTGAAATGTTGCATTACCATTATTACTGCCTGCATTATAAAATTTCACACTTTGCCATTCCACCACAAATACCCTTGATGGTGCAGTGCCATTCGTAAAATACCTGCAGGATACTCCTACTCCGGTAATATTTAAATTATCCTTCAATCCGGCAATAATATTTTGAGGAGATGCGGCATCAGGAATTGCTCCACTGTAGGAGGTGGTAGAAGCAGTACTTGTGCCAACCTGTATCCAGCCATTTGTATAAACATAAATTACGGAAGAAGGCACTCCAAAGAATTTAAAGGAAAATGGAAGCGTGACAGCAGTAGATACCACATCATCACCAATAGGTAAAGAGGTAGCGCTGCCTGATGGTAATAATTTATTTAATGCAATTGAACTTACATCGTAAATGCCGGGCTCAACAACTGTAACATTCAGTTGGCTATTTCCTGCTGTACAAACTGCAGATGGGCTTGCGGTTGCAGAAGAAATATTTATTACAGAAGCACTGTTAATAGTAATCGTTTTGGTAGCTATGGCTGTACAACCATTACTATTAGTAACAGTAACTGTGTATGGCCC
>JANOBN010000391.1:0-1803 GCA_031411675.1 Bacteroidota bacterium
TTTGTGATCACCTCCTGCGCAAAACGGGTGTCCCCTTCCGGCGGTGAAAAAGATGTTACACCTCCTGTTTTATTGAATGCAATACCGGTAAACAAGAGCACGAATTTCACCGACAGAAAAATTGAATTGAAGTTTGATGAATATGTATATCTGAAAGATGCCAATCAACAGATTATTGTTTCGCCCTTAATGGATCCACCGGCAACATTTTATTCTAAAAAGAAATCAGTGATTATTGAACTGCCTGATACATTAAAACCCAATACCACTTATACCATAAACTTCGGAACCGCCATTGTTGATGTACATGAAAGTAACGTTTTTACATTTCAATATGTATTTTCAACAGGTTCTGTTCTCGATTCGTTAAGTGTGAGCGGTAAAGCAATAGACGCATTGTCACAAACAGGAAAGAAGGATGTTAAGATACTGATGTATACCAATGCTGATGATTCACTACCATTTAAAAAACGTCCGGATTATTTTGCAATTACTGATGAAACAGGAAATTTTAAAATAAGCAATATCGGCGCAGGAACATATTATATTCTTGCTTCTGACGATAAAAATTCCAATTATATTAATGACAGTCCAAAGGAAGAAGGGATATCTAATTTTACAAAAATTATGGTTCCTGATACTAATTCAATTGTCCTGAATTATTTTACTGAATCTCCTAAGGATGCTTTTATCAAGAACATAAATGCAACAACTACCGGCAGATGGGATATTTCCTTCAATAAAAATTTAATTAAGCCATATACCATTTCCTTTGGCGATAATAAACCGTTCTTACAGGAGTGGAATACAAATAATGATACTTTAATTATATGGTGTAATGATACACTTACTGATACTTTATCGGTTCAGATATTTCAGGAAGGAGCGGTTATTGACACTGCAAATATTCGTCTGAAAGCCAAAAACTCCATTGCCGGACGAGGCGGAGTAAGTACTGTCCGGTTTTTAGAATCTTTCAATACTGCTTCCGGATTATTTAACGGATTCGATGCGGAGTTCGTGATGATGAATCCGGTAGTTGCAACAGATACTACAAAAATAATATTGAAAGAAGATAGTACCATGAAGAACTTCCATTACACTTATGAGGATTCTTTAAAAAGAAAGTTTAAAATGAAGTATGACTGGAAGGAAGAAAAAAATTATAAGATTACATTCCTTCCGGGAGCATTCACTGATTTCACGGGAAGAAAAAATGATTCACTGGCATTTGAATTTACAGGAAGAAAAATTAATGAAACAGGAACCATTGAGTTTAATATTTCCGGTATTAAAAAGGAGTCGTGGATACTACAATTGTTAACCGGTGATTTAGCCGTTATCAAAGAATTGAAGATTGATACTCCCGGGAAATATCTCTTTAATTACCTGATGCCACAGCAGCTCAAAGCCAGAATCATTCGTGATGAAAACAATAACGGAAGATGGGATACGGGAAGTTATTCCAATAAAAAAGAAGCAGAAAAAGTGTATTATTATCCCGGAGAATTGCAATCAAGAGCGAACTGGGATTTGGAAGTGGAGTTTGAAATTATAAATTCCAAATTCTAAATTATTTCTTCCGGGTTGAACAGGACAATAACTATTAAAATATAAATTCTTAACTTCTTCCCTCTCAAAGGGAGAGGGACCGCGGGTGAGGCTTTTGGAATGCTAAATAGTAAATAGTAATAACTCAATAATTGATTATTAATAACTAATAACTATTAACTCAATAACCAATAACACATTAACTATTAACCAATGACTCAATAACGAATATTGAACAAGGAATATTGAATA
>JANOBN010000392.1:0-2805 GCA_031411675.1 Bacteroidota bacterium
GGAAAACTTAACTGCTTTGGAATATCATGAGGGAAAATGGAGCATTTATCATTACCAGGATGATAAAGAAGTGCAATCTGACAATGCAATAAAAGATCAATTCATTTACATGGATAATGATGAGATTTTCAAAATGATGCTAAAGGATTTCAATGATAAAAACTTAAAAAATGAAAAAACTTAAAATTTTGTATGCCATACAGGGGACAGGAAACGGGCATGTTACACGAGCAATAGAAATTGTTCCGATATTGAAACAAAGGGCCGATGTTGATGTACTTATTAGTGGTGATCAATGGGATATTGAGCTTCCCTTTGAAATTACCTATCGCTTTAAGGGGCTTTGCTTTTATTTTGGAAAAAAAGGAGGAGTGGATGTGATGACTACTTACTTCAAGATGAATACCTATAGATTAATTAAAGAAATAAAAAGTTTGTCAGTAGAACAATACGATCTTATCATCAGCGATTTTGAACCGGTATCTTGCTGGGCGGCTTATCTTGCAAAAAAAACCTGTATTGGGCTCAGTAATCAGTCGGTAACCTTGCATGCCAAAGCGCCAAGGCCTGCACACAAGGATTTACTTGGTAAACTTGTTTTAGAACATTATGCACCGGTAACAGAACAATATGGTTTTCATTTTAAACGTTTTGATGACAAAGTTTATACTCCAATAATCCGACAGCAGATCCGTGAGCTAAAAATCACTAATCAAGGTCACTACACTGTTTATTTGCCGGCATATGATGATGATAGAATAATTAAACATTTGAAACAATTTCATAAAGTGAATTGGCAGGTTTTCAGTAAGCATAGTAAATCCAAATTTAAAGATGGTAATATTTCTGTAAAGCCAATAGAGAATGACGCATTCATTAAAAGTATGGCTTCCTCAAATGGCATTCTTTGCAATGCAGGGTTTGGAACCACCTCTGAAGCATTATATTTGAAAAAGAAGTTATTGGTTATCCCAATGAAGACGCAATATGAACAACATTGCAACGCAGCAGTTTTAAAGTCGATGGGCGTAACTGTTATTAAAAGCCTGAAGAAAAAACATTACGATAAAATAGAGAAGTGGATGCTGGGAGGAAAACCTGTATTGGTAAATTATCCTGATAATACTGCTGAAATTATAGACACCATTCTTAGTAATCATGGTGTTGTACAAAATCAGGGTACTATTGGTCAACTTTATGCATAATAATTATTTATGAGCTTTGATTTTATTAATCAACCCCTGACCAGTGAAATGTTCGGAGATGATTTTACATGGGGTGTTGCTGCTTCTGCCTTTCAAAGTGAAGGTTCTCCATTGGCAGACGGTAAAAGTCATTCTATCTGGGATCATTTTTCGCACAGGAAAGGAAAAATTCATCGTGGGGAAAATGCAACTGTTGCATGTGACTTCTACAATCGTTTTAATTCAGATATTCAATTACTTCGTCAACTAAACATCAACGACTTCAGATATTCCTTCTCCTGGTGCAGAATATTGCCGGAAGGAAGCGGGAAAATAAATCAGGCCGGGATCGATTATTACAACCGCTTAATTGATACGTTACTGGAATGTAATATTACACCCTGGTTTACCTTATATCACTGGGACTTGCCTCAAATACTTCAGGAAAAAGGAGGCTGGACGAATCGTGAAATAGTAAACTGGTTTAATGAATATGCATTTGTGTGTGCACGAAGTTTTGGTGATCGTGTTAAAAACTGGATGGTATTAAATGAACCCATGGCAATAGCAGGAGCCGGCTATTTTTTAGGAGTTCATGCTCCGGGAAAAAAAGGACTACAAAACTTTTTACCTGCCGCTCATCATGCTGTACTTTGTCAGGCCACTGCAGCAAGAACATTAAAAGATAATATTAACAATGCAAATATCGGCACCACTTTTTCCTGTTCTTATGTTACCCCTGAAAGCACATCACTGAAAGATGCTATGGCAGCAAACAGGGTTGATTATTTGCTTAACAGAATGTTTATCGAACCTGCTTTAGGCATGGGCTATCCCGTTAAATCGCTGCCTATGTTAAAGCGTATTGAAAATTACATGGCACCGGGTGATGAACAACTTATGCAACATAACTTTGACTTTATAGGAATACAAAATTATACACGTGAAGTAGTGAAGCATTCCTATCTTACTCCTTACATCCATGCAGCCTTAATCCCGGCTCAAAAAAGGAAAGTGGAATGCACAACAATGAATTGGGAAATTTATCCAAATTCAATTTATAGAATGTTAAAGAAGTATTCAGAATATAAAAATATGCCTGCATTAATTGTAACCGAAAATGGAGCATCATTTAATGACACACTTATCAATAACAAGGTATATGATGACAGGCGCATTCATTTTTTAGAATGCAATATGAGAGAAGTTCTTAAAGCAAAAAACGAAGGGGTGAATGTGAAAGGCTATTTTGTCTGGTCATTTACTGACAATTTTGAATGGTCGGAAGGATATCGGCCACGGTTTGGATTAGTATATATTGATTTTACCAATCAGAAACGGATTATAAAAAGCTCCGGTAAATGGTATGCAGAATTTCTTCAATCTCATAATTCCTTAAAAAATAAAAAACTATCCTTACTGCAGCATTCATAAGTACTTTACACTTAAGCCTGTGTATTGGAATTTTGTCTAAGTAAACAATTCTTTATCTTCATTAAAGGTATATGTATTGATGTATTAATAGTTTTTAGGCAAAAGAAAATACGCGAAAATGCTTAAGATAAAAAATCACCCGTTACAAGTGTGAACAATATGACCTGCGCAAGGGATAGTAGCGAAA
>JANOBN010000393.1:0-7227 GCA_031411675.1 Bacteroidota bacterium
AAGCTTTTGTAAGCCCGATCAGTGACCTGGGATTGCTATACTACCGATATTATCTTCTTGACAGTGCAGTAATAGATAATCAATGGTGTTACAAGTTAAAATTCAAACCTCGTCGTCCGCAAGAACTTACTTTTACCGGTGATTTTTGGGTGAATGATACTACATGGGCTGTTAAAAAAATACAGATGCGTATTGCTCAGGATGCCAACATCAACTGGATTGATGACATGGCAATTGTTCAGGAGTATACTTATGTTGATGGTAAACAGTGGATGCAAAGCAAGGATATGCTTGTTATTGATTTTGCAGCAAAAGAAGATGGGATGGGTTTCATTGGACGCAAATCTACCTCCTACAAAAATTTTCGTTTCAATCAACCTATCAGCGATGCCATCTTTACCGGAACAGAAAATATTGTAGTGGTTGACGATGCTTTAAACAGAACAGTAGATTTCTGGCAGGAAGCACGGCATGATAGTCTTGCAGACAGAGAGAAAAAAATATACCATTTAGTTGATACAATTAAAACATTGCCTGCGTTTAAAAGTTATGTGGATATCATCACTTTATTCTTTACAGGTTATAAAGAGATTGGTAATTTTGAATTGGGTCCATACTACACTTTTTTTAGTTTCAACGCAGTAGAAGGCGCACGGTTTAGATTTGGGGGAAGAACGAGTGATAATTTCAGCACACGTCTGCAGTTAAGCGGCTATTTAGCTTACGGAATTAAAGATGAAGAATTCAAATATGGTGGTGGTGTAAAATATATGCTCTCCAAAAAGCCCCGACAATTTGCAGGTGTCGGGTATAAAAAAGATGTACAGCAATTAGGACAAAGTGATAATGCTTTTCAGGATGATAATATATTAACGAGTTTATTCCGTCGTTCTCCGGCCAATAAACTTACTGAGATGGAACAGCAGAAAGGCTGGTATGAAATAGAATGGATACCGGGCTTCTCCAATAAAATTACCCTTACACATAATGACTATTCCCCTTTAGGAAGTCTGAATTACTCATACTTTACCAACGAAGAAAAAACAACAATTAAAAATACGATCAGTTCAAGTGAATTATCGCTATACACCCGCTTTCTTTATCGTGAAAAATTTGTTTCAGGCAGAGCAGATCGTATCAGTATCGGAAGTGCATACCCTACAGTGCAAGTGAATTATGTTCTCGGATTAAAAGATTTTTTGAAAAGCGATTTTGATTATCAGAAAGTAACTTTAAAAATTGATGACCAGATAAAAATTAAACCTTTTGGTTATACCTACTATGTAATTCAGGCCGGCAGAATATGGGGCACAATTCCTTACCCATTGCTGGAAGTACATCCGGGAAATGAAAGTTATTTTTATGATTACGCAGCATTTAATATGATGAATTACTTTGAATTTGTAAGCGATCAATATATAAGCTTATTTGCCACTCATCATTTTGATGGTTTCTTCCTTGATAAAATACCGTTGATGCGAAAACTGAAATGGCGGGAAATTGTTGGCATCAAAGCTATAAGCGGAAGCTTAAGTGAAGCTAACAGAGATATACTTACTAATCCGAACGCATTTTCTTCACTTACAAAACCATATACAGAAGTAAGTGCAGGTGTAGAAAACATATTAAAGGTACTTCGTGTTGACTTTATCTGGAGACTTACTTATATTGATGAGCCCTATAAAATTACCTACAAGGAACGTTTCGGGGAAAAAGCAATAACACCAACTCAATTTGGTTTCAGAGCAAGTTTACAATTAGTATTTTGATGCATTTGAATTTAAGTTGACAGATATTTTAAATGAAAAAGATAATTCTACTATAAATTAAACTCAATAATTAATAAAAAGTGTTACTCCGATCAGAGAATTTAGTAAAAAGATACAAAGGGCGTACTGTTGTAGATAATGTTTCTATAAATGTACAGCAGGGAGAGATTGTGGGTTTACTCGGACCAAATGGAGCGGGCAAAACAACTACCTTTTACATGACGGTTGGGTTAATTAAGCCGAATGAAGGAAGAATTTTTTTAGACGATGCGGAAATTACCACGTTGCCTATGTATAAGCGTGCGCAGCTTGGTATTGGTTATCTTGCACAGGAAGCATCTGTTTTTCGAAAGCTGACTGTTGAAGATAATATTAAAGCAGTGCTGGAAATGACTTCACTAAGCAAAGCCTCTCAATCGGAAAAGCTGGAAAGTCTTTTAAGTGAATTTGGCTTACAACGCATTCGTAAAAGCCGTGGTGATTTATTGTCAGGTGGCGAAAGAAGAAGAACAGAAATTGCCAGAGCATTGGCCGTTGATCCAAAGTTTATATTACTTGATGAACCCTTTGCCGGTGTGGATCCTATTGCTGTGGAGGATATTCAATCTATTGTTTTCCGATTGAAAGAAAAAAATATAGGAATATTAATCACGGATCATAACGTTCATGAAACATTAACTATAACTGATCGTGCCTATCTTTTATTTGAAGGAAAAATTTTAAAAGAAGGGACCGCACAAGAACTGGCAGAAGACGAACAGGTACGCAAAGTATACCTTGGTCAGAATTTTGAATTGAGAAAATAATATGCTGAATTTTTATTTATTTGTAAGACAAACGGATTAACACTTTTGTCAGTTCTCTTTTTAGAACTAGTGTTCCCAAATCATCTGTTTGCTGATCCAGCATTTTTTGCGGAATATCAATACGATATAATAAATTGAATAACAGGGTTGGGTTTACCACTGATACGGAAGAGAGGTAATATTGCACTTCCTCTTTCAGCAGCTCAAGGTCAGTATATGAATTTTCGGTTATTTTCAGAGTGCCTCCACACAGAAGTACGTCTTTTTCTAGTTGTGCAATAACGGCTTGAATAATCTCTTTATTAAACCGATGAGTCGAAAGCCCGCCATTTTCTTTTTGTTCAGGTAGCATTGGGAGAAAACAATGAATTACTTTTACCGTTTATTAAGCTATGATCAAATATAGTGTAATTATTTGCTTGTTGTACATTTTCATTAGTGAGCAAAATGTAACGGCACAGGTATGGCCCGGACCTCATCCGTTGTTATCATCATGGATCAAAATCAGTGCTGAAGACAGAGTAGCGAGTCAGGTTGATACATTAGAAAACAAATTCGGCTATTACAGGGGGGAAGGCTCATTCAGTATTCCGCTTTACCGTGGTAAAGACTGGCTTACGACTACAGGTAATACCCCACTGATCGGAGTAACGTTACAAGGTGCAGCCTCTTATATAAAGCCCTCAGGAGATTTTCTTCCTGATAATTTGGAATTACTAAGATTGCGTTTGGGCGGAAGTTTTGTTTATTCGAAAGGCTTACGCAATTTATATATGCTAAATGTTCAAGGCATTACGGCACATGATTATGCCTCCTTTTCATTAGCCGGAACGTATTTAAACGGAAGTATCTTCTGGAGGCATCGCAGCAATGATCAGTTTTCTTATACATTAGGAGCATTATATACATCTGTATTCGGAAGAAACAGGATTTTACCTCTTGCCGGAATAAGCTGGCGGCCTTTAAAGGAAGATCTTTTTACATTGATGTTTCCGGCCTATATCCAGTACACCCATTTTGTAAACCAACGTTTTGCTGCCGGTGTTTCATTAAGACCATTTGGCGGGTTCTATACAATTGATTATCCGGTAAACGACAGCACAACAATTAACAATGTAAGATTCCGTCACAGAGAAATTCAACTTGCAATAAAATTAAAGTTAAAAATATCATATCAGCTTTCTGTTGAACCGGATTTTGGTTTATCAGGGCGCTCGTTACTTACTTTGGACAATGCAGAATATAAGCCTTCCTCTTCCATTTTTGCGAGAGTGATGATCCGTTATAAATTCGGCAAACGCACTAATGTTGCACCAATACTGGATTTTGATCCTGCCGATTTTATTAATGCTGATCCTGAGGTTCCGGAAAAATAAATTTTACTATGAACAACAATAAAGAAACTATATTAATTACCGGAGGAAGTGGTTTGGTGGGGCAAGAACTTACTTCTCTGCTCAAAGACAAGTATAACATCACTTGGGTGGGCCGTAGTAAAAACGATGCAATTCCGGTTAAACAATATATATGGGATCCAATGATGGGTACTATGGATGCCGAAGCAATTGCCAACGCTGATTATATAATAAATCTGGCCGGAGAAAATCTGGCGAAACCCCGCTGGACCAATAAAAACAAACAGCGGTTCATTGACAGCAGAGTAAAATCATCTTTATTATTGCAAAAAAAACTAAAGGAAATTCCAAATAATGTGCAGGCAGTTATTTGTTCATCAGCGATTGGAATTTACAATGACGCAGGGGAAAAATGGCAAAAGGAAGAAAGCCAAGATGTGTCAGTTGACTTTTTAGGCATAACAGTAAAACAATGGGAAGCTGAAAATCAACATTTTACTTGCAGAACAGTAATTCTTCGCATTGGCATTGTACTTTCTATGAAAGGTGGTGCATTCCCTCCGTTATACAAACCCTTATTTGCCGGTGCAGCACCTGTATTCGGAAAAGGAAAACATTATCAAAGCTGGATTCATATTCAAGACTTATGCAGAATGATACAATTTGCTTTGGAAGAAAAAGAGATTTCCGGTATATATAATGCTGTAGCACCCAACCCTGTTACCTATTATAATTTCATGGATTTGCTGCAGAAAACTATCAGTTGGCCTACCATTAAAATTCCGGTGCCTGATTTTTTTCTAAAAATACTACTTGGTGAAAAAGCCGTTATTATTTTGAAAGGAGGTCGGATTAGTTCTGAGTCAATACAACAAAAAGGGTTTTCGTTCACTTATCCTGATTTAGCTTCAGCACTTAAACAATTATTGAATAAATGAGTGAAAACATCTCCATCTTTTGGTTTCGTCGTGATCTTCGTTTGGATGATAACACCGGGTTGCATCATGCACTGAAAGGAAAATATCCCGTACAATGTCTTTTTATTTTTGATGAAACTATTTTAAGTAAGCTGGAAGATAAAGAAGATAAACGGGTAACTTTTATCTGGCAACAATTGCATAGATTAAATACTGAATTAAAATATTTTGGTTCATCGTTACTTGTAAAATATGGCAATCCGGATATTGTATGGAAGCAACTTTTAAAATCGAATAACATTGCTGAAGTTTATACCAATCATGATTACGAACCTGTAGCTATTGATAGAGATCAGCTAATTTCCGGACTTCTTCAAACAAAAAAAATACCCTTTCACGCTTTTAAAGATCAGGTTATATTTGAAAAGGAAGAAATAACAAAGGATGATGGAAAACCATATACAATTTTTACACCTTACTCCAGAAAATGGTTATCGAAACTTACTGATACTTCTTTCAAGTCCTATTCCGAAAAAAAAATTTACAACAACCTGTTTAAAAATGAAAGCTATGTTATTCCTGCTCTAAAGGAAATTGGTTTCAAAGAAAATAAAGCTAACTTTCCCTCCGCTCTTCCTGATGAAGAAATTATCCGGCATTATAAAGAGCAAAGGGATCTCCCATCCATCAGGGGAACCACATTATTAAGTGTTCATTTACGATTTGGTACAATAAGTATCCGTAAAATGGCAGCATTAGCACAGCAAATAAATGCCACATGGCTAAATGAATTAATATGGCGCGAATTTTATCAAATGATACTCTGGCATTTCCCTCATGTGGTAAATAGTGCATTCAAACCGGCCTACAATGCTTTAAAATGGCGGAATAATGAAAATGAATTTGAAGCGTGGTGTAATGGTGTTACAGGATATCCTATTGTTGATGCCGGCATGCGGGAATTAAATGCAACAGGATTTATGCATAACAGAGTTCGTATGATAACAGCGAGCTTTCTTACCAAACATCTGCTCATTGACTGGCGCTGGGGCGAAGCATATTTTGCAAATAAGTTACTTGATTATGAATTAGCCAGTAATAACGGAGGCTGGCAATGGGCTGCAGGATCCGGTTGTGATGCTGCACCATACTTTCGGATTTTTAATCCCTACGAACAAACAAAAAAATTCGATCCGAAGTTTATATATATAAAAAAGTGGGTGCCTGAATATGCAGATTTTAATTATCCTCCACCAATTGTGGATCATAAATTTGCACGGGAAAGATGTTTGAAGATGTATGCGGAGACGTTGAGAAATTCTAAATTCTAAATCCAATAGCTATCGGATTTAAATTTTGTTTTATAATTTTATATTTAGTTAACGAGGAAATTTACGGAATTGTGTATTGGTGGATTATTTGAAAAATTATATCTTACATCCCGAAATAATTGATTTAAATTCACAATGAAAATAGAACAAAACTCCGTAGTATCAGTTACTTATGATCTAAAAGCGGGAATGCCCGGTAGTCCGGCAGAACAAATTGAAAGCGTTGATAATTCCAATCCGCTGGTTTTTATTTTTGGCTCAGGGATGATGATTCCGGGTTTCGAAAACAACCTTGATGGAATGTCATTAGGTGATGCATTTACATTTAATATTGAGCCGGAAGATGCTTACGGCATGGCTGATGAAACCGCAATAATAAAATTACCTATCGATATTTTTAAGGTGGATAATGTGATCGATTTAGAAGTACTAAAAATTGGCAATGTTTTACCTATGTCTGATAACGAAGGAAACATGTTACGCGGTAAAGTTCTGGCTTATGATGATAAAGAAGTAACGATGGATTTCAATCATCCACTGGCAGGAATGAATTTACATTTTACCGGAACTATTGTTGGTGTTCGTATTGCAACAGCGGAAGAAATTTCACATGGCCATGTTCATGGCGAAGGTGGAGTGCAGCATTAATTTGCCAAAAAACACAGATAAAATTTTCACGAAACTCTGATACGCAGGCTTTCTGCCAGTTGCATCAGTTTTACTTTGTTAGATGCAGAAACATCTGTTGCATTCAGCATTTGCATGGCTGTATTATAATATTTCTCCATAGCTTCTGCAGTAACATCGGCTATATTTAATTCCTCAAAAAGTGCCTTCATTTGACGTACCTTTTCAGCAGGTTGCATTACGGCATCATTCATTAAATATAACATCTTATCTTTTTGAGCATTATTTGCCAATTCCATGGCTTCTAAAAACAAGAATGTTTTCTTATTTGCAACAATGTCGCCGCCCTTCATTTTTCCAAACTGTGATTCATCACCATACAAATCGAGTAAATCATCCTGAAGTTGAAATGCAAGACCTAA
>JANOBN010000394.1:0-9071 GCA_031411675.1 Bacteroidota bacterium
CAAATTCAGGTTGTAACTGCGGATACCGGTATTGTAATTCAAAATTTAACACCCGTGGTTTTTAATCTGAATTCAGGAGACTCTGCTATTATTAACGCTGCATTTCAATATATTGTTTCCGGCTCAATTAAAGATCAACACGATGCTTTAATCAACATAATTGTAACAGATACAAATGGTAATCACTGGACCTCAGAAATTATACAGACCTTAAATGCACCGGAGCTTTATTCTTCAGTATTAAGCATTGATGATACACAGTCAGGGAATGGTGATGGTATTGCTGATTCAGGAGAATCATTTCAGGTAAAAATTCGTTATATAAATAGCGGGCATAGCAATCTCGATACTGTCTTTGCAAAAATAAGTACATTAAATCCGGACCTGATTCTGCTTAGTGATTCCAGTACATTTCGCTTGAATAGTGAATCCGATACAGTAATTTCATTTAATGCACAGCTTAACCCTGCCACCGTTTTGAACAGTGAAATAGAATTAGCGAGCCATATATATAACGGATTTTATCAATCAGATTCTATTTATGTTTTTGTGTCGGGTTATGATAAAGAAGATTTTGAAACCGGTGATTTCACTTCTTTCAACTGGCAATTGTCCGGTAATGCACCCTGGACCATCAACAATATGTTGCCTTACGCAGGTCAGTTTAGTGCTCAATCCGGTGACATTGATGATAATGAAGAAAGTATATTAAGAATTCTGCTGCATATTACCCGTCGTGACAGCCTTTCATTTAAATATAAAGTCAACTGCGAGCCGGTATGGGATGTTTTTGAAGTAAAAACAGATAGCATCAGCCGTTTTAATGCAAGTGGAGTAGTGGGCTGGACTTCAGAAGCATTTCTGGTTGATACCGGATTGCATGTTATTGACTTTATATACAGAAAGGATAATGTATTTACTTCAGGGTTGGATGCAGCGTGGCTGGATGAAATTCGTTTTCCGCCTTTTACTTCTGTTGTTTCTGTAAATGAAATTTATAAGGAAAAAGGCAGTTTTATTTATCCTAACCCTGCCTATGATCACATTACTATAGAAAACCGGGGGAAAAACAAGCCGGAAATTTATATATATGACGTAAGCGGCCATTGTGTTTATGAAGATGTAAATAGAAAATCAGAAGACATTATTACCATACCTGTAGCAGGCTGGAAAGACGGAATATATATGCTGATAATGCGGAATGACAAGACCCTTGAAAAAGCTATTTTCATCATCCGTCATTAATTTTCTGTAAACCAAAAACATCCGATCAATTAATAAGGGAAGGTCTCCTTTACGAAAACCCTCCCGGCTGATTGTCGGCAAAGTCGTTTATGTTTTTGCTATCCCTGCAAATATGGGGTGCTACTGCTAAAAGACATAGTCAAGTTTGATGAAACCATGAATAATCAGGGTAAATCCTGATTTAAAGGGCTGCAAAGTTACTAGGTTGTTTTCTCTCCAACGAAATGGTCTTCTTTATCTTTGAATAAAACATTGAAAGTAGTCAGGCTGCCGTAAATACGTGTCAGATATTGCTGAAGATTAATTTTATCCTCTTCAGAAAGTTTATCGTGGGCATTAATGCGTTGCTCCATAACCCGAAGGCGATCGCGAAGCATGATTATTTTATTGAAGAAGACATCAACAGGAATTTCCTTAGTCTGTAAAGTGGGATTACCCGGTTGCAGCACCATCTTCCCTCCAACCCAGCGTTCGCCAATAGGTACAATTTCGCTGATATCAGAGTACTTTTTTAAGAGGTTGGTGATTATTCTTTCCATATCGGCCAAACTAATCAGGTCTGTATCAGGAGCGGCGGCTTCCACAATTTCGAGGTCATGGAAAGCTTTGGCAACTTCCACTTTCCCTTTTTCAAAAAATACTACAGTATAAGTCCTGGGTTTTACATTAATAATTACCCCTACACCAAATTGAGGGTGTTTAATACGCGAGCCGATTCCAAGTTCACTGATATCCATTTCTTATGTGCTTTGCAGCAAAGGTTATAAAATCAACTGAACCTTCAAAATACCTGCAAATGTTTTACCTTCGCATTAATCGTAAAATTGTGATAATATCCATTCGAGCAAGCAGTCCTGATGACAGAGATATCCGTAAAATTGTAGCGATTTTACGGGAAGGAGGCGTAGTAATTATTCCTACGGATACTATCTATGCTATGGTTTGCGATATATATAGTCATAAGGCCATTGACAGGGTGTGTAAGATTAAAAATGTAAAACTGGAGAAGTCTAATTTTTCTTTTCTCTTCGACAGCCTGAGTAATATATCGCGTTTTACAAGGGCATTTGATCGAAGTATCTATAAATTACTAAACCGGGCATTACCGGGACCCTATACTTTTATTCTGGAGTCGGGGAGTGAGGTTCCGTCAATATTTCGTGCCAAAAAGAAAACAATTGGTATCCGTATTCCTGATAATGCTATTGTGCAGAAAATTATTGAAATATTGGGCAATCCATTAATGTCAACCTCTTTGCATAACGATGATGAAATCACTGAGTATCCTGTTGATCCGAATGAAATATATGAATTATACGGAACGGAGGTAGATTGTGTGGTAGATGGTGGTTATGGCCACCTTATTGGCAGTACGATTGTTGATTGTACACAGGGAATGCCGGAGATACTTCGTCATGGTGCCGGTGATGCATCCATTCTTGCTTAATTGCATTGAGGAGTTTTGATTCCACCATTTTATTTAGAAGGATGGATTAGTAAACATTGAACATCGAAAAAATAAGGAGCTGATAAAACTAAATTCAGTTGATTGATTCGTCCCTATTAAGTACTTGAAATGCTTTTCCTAAATAATTTATGATGGAATTTGCTGTTAATGCTTCCATACTGTTTTCTGCAGCAGCCAGATCTCCCGCAAGACCATGCAAATAAACACCAATTATGGCAGCATGGAAAGGATTATAACCCTGTGCCAATAAGGAAGTAAGAATACCGGTTAATACATCGCCGGAACCTGCAGTAGCCATTCCTGCATTACCTGTTGTATTGAAATACGAGGTGCCGTCAGGCGTTGTAATGCAGGAATAATGATCCTTTAGAATCAGATAACAGCTATATTTTTTTGAAAACTCCAATTGTAATTTTTGTCTTTCAAAACTGTTTGTTGATTTTTCTGAAAATCTTTCAAATTCTCCGGGGTGAGGGGTTAATATGCAACCCGGCGGTAAAAATGAAAGCCAGGTTTTATTTTCTGCAAGAATGTTCAGTGCATCGGCATCCAGCACCATTGGAGACCTGCAATTCTGAATAAGTGTTTTTAACATTCTTGCTGTATCCTCTTCCTTACCTAAACCCGGACCACAACCAACTGTCGAATAATTGGAAATATCAGGTAATGTTGATATATATAATTCACCGGAGGTTACAGTCATTATTTCCGGAACGGATGTATTCATTGCATTTTCACCACATGCAGGCAACAGGGTTGTTACCCTACCTGCGCCACTGTGAATACATGCGGAAGCTGATAGAATTGCTGCTCCTGTTTTTCCTTTTGATCCGGCTATTATAAGTGCATGACCGTAAGTTCCTTTATGAGAAAACGCTTGTCTTTTTGAAATTAGCGGTTGAATATCTTTCAATTCAAGCAGCATATTTTTTACAGGCAGTTTTTGCCAATAACCTTGATGCAGTCCAATGTCCAGCACTTCAATTTTTCCGGTAAATTTTCCTGTTTCCGGAAACAAAAAAGCTAATTTTGGAAATTGAAATGTAAGAGTGTGAGCCGCTGCAATTATTTTGCCTGTTGATGGTTCATCCGTAAACATACCCGATGGCACATCAATACTAATCACCCGGTTACTAAAGCTGTTGATGACTTTTATGGTTGTTTCAAAAATTCCGGCTGCAGGACGGGAAAGACCGGTTCCAAAAATGGCATCAATTATTTTATCCTCTTTTTCCGGTTTTAGTTGGATACCATCATTAATAAGTACCGGAATAACAGACTCACGCAGTAGCTTTAAATGGTAATTATACTCTGTAGAATGTTGTTCATTATCATCAAACAAATATACCTGTACTTTTTTTCCGTTTAATTTCAGCAATTTGGCAATAACAAGTCCATCTCCGCCATTGTTGCCCGGCCCACAAACTACATGAAAGGTACCTGTTGTATTCGCATAATATTTAAGGATCCATTCTGCTGCTTTGGTTGCTGCCCGTTCCATTAATGCAATTCCTGAAATGGGTTCATTAGTGATGGTATAAGCATCAGCCTCTTTTATTTGAGTAGCGTTAAGAACTTTTATCATAGCTATTGCAGGATAGTTACTTTCAAACCTTTTTCTGATAAATAATTTTTTAACTGTTCTCCATCACCATGCAAAGTATAAATCTCTTTTGCACCTGTTTGATCCGTCAGATTTAAAATATCAAACCAATCGGCATGATCGCTAATGTATAATTTAAAATCGAATCCGTTTTGTAGTTGCTCCCAACCGGATGCAAAAGCCCGCAGATACCAGGGCTGAGGATAAAAATTACGCGAATGAGCAGGGGGTAAGAGATAAACCAGATCACGTTGCTTACGGAATGCATGTTTATCATAAGGAGACCATTCACCAAGAGGAAAACCTTCCTTTTCATAAAGATGATTGAAAGAGGAAATATTATGATGTACCATAATTTTTTTACCGGGGCAAAATTCATTAATTAACTGAGTGACACGTTGAGCTTTTCCCAATGCATAAACACCAATTATTATATTGATTTCCTTGTAATCATTTAGCTTTTTGATTTCCTCTTCATCGGAAGGGTGCCTGAGTCCTTTAGATGCGAATGTTGTTTCCGTAATCAACACATCTGCCTTTACAAATTCAAATGGTTCGCATGATTTATCCGGTATCAGTTTAAAATCACCGGTATATAAATACCGCTTTGCATTATATGTAATTAAAACCTGTGCTGATCCTAATATATGGCCTGCCGGAATAAGTTCTAAGGTAGAATTGTTTATTAAAAATGGGGTGTGATAATCAATACTCACTTTTTTGCCGTAATAATTTTTCATGCGTTGTGTATTCAGCATTGAAGTGGCAGGAGTACAGTAAACTATTTTATGACCATTTACAAAATGATCAGCGTGTGCATGTGTTACAACAGCGGTTTCAACGGGTAGGATAGGGTCCAGATAAAAGTTTCCCGGTACAAAATAGAGTCCCTCCCTTCGGTATTCTATTTCGGAGCCTTTAGTTTCCATTAGAAAAAGTTTTATGGAGCTGCCAGACCTGAGGCATTACCGCAGTGAAGTTATCATTAATAATTACAAAGTCTGACTGTTCCGACTTCTCTTCATCTGTAGTCTGGCGGTTTATAATAGCAAGCACTTGTTCTCTTGATCGGTTATCACGTTGAATAGCTCTTTCTATTCTTAATTCAACAGGCGCAGTAACTGTTATAATATAATCAAGACCTTTATTGGTTCCAGATTCAAACAATATTGCTGATTCCCTTAGTATATATGGTGCTGTTTGTTCTGATTCCCATTTTTGATAATCTGCTATAACAAAAGGGTGCACTATATTGTTGATATTTTGAAGTTCTGCAGGATTATTAAATACTTTTTCAGCCAGTACTTCACGAAGCAGTTCCCCTTTTTCATTATATATTTTCCCAAAATGAAGTGTAAGCTGATCTTTTAAATTCTGATTCGTTATCATGATTCGTCGGGCAGCATTATCAGCATTGTAAACGGGTATTCCATTTAGTGAAAAAAGTCGGCAGACCAGTGATTTGCCGCTTCCAATTCCTCCGGTGATGCCAATCTTTTTCATTTGTCGAATAAGAGAATAGATACCATACGTGGTTCGGTTCTTACATTCTTCACAAAGGATGGTTTTTTAGTCACCGCCAATGCTACTTTTTCCTTTGTGAAAGTTTGGCCTGGTTTAATTTCTGCCTTAAACTGGGATGCAGAAATCGTTTTATACCGGCTTACCGGAACCAAACAAATAACAGCTACTTTTTCGGGAATCAGCCGTGTTTTATTCCTGATATCCTGATGAGTAACCGGAACCTGAACAATTGCTTCCGTGTATTCTTCAACAGGGATATAAATCCAGATTCGATCTTTTTGAAGCCAGCAGGAGGGATTAGGAGTATTCAATCCGACAGAACGAAAGAGTGATTGATCGAGATTGCTGATTATTAGCGATTCGGTTTCAATAAAACGAAGAGTGTCAAGTACAGAAGCCGGTCCTGCAATATCTACACTATCGGGTTTAATTAAAAGTGAAACAGAAGCACCGTATCTTGGAGCAAAATGAGTTTCTATTTTGCTTTTTACCGGCAGCCGTTTCATCTTCTGATTTGCACTAACTGATCCGGTAATGAGAGCCGGTTTAACATCAATTAATGAAATGGATTTGTGCAAATCTCCAAGCAGAGAATCCGTAAAATCAATACAATTCACGGATGCGTTAAAAGTGCTGAAAGGATATTTGTTTTTATTGATTCGCAGATATATATATACCAGATCAAAACCTTGTCCTGATAATTTCACCTTAACAGGAATATCATCCTTTCCGGAAACTAATGGCGCTGTAAGAGAATAACCGATCTCCGTGACGTAGGTTTTGCTGAGTGCATTCACCACCCAAATTATGGAAGCCAATAGAACGCAAAAGAGAAAAAGCATTCCTTTTCCACCTTTCTGGAAGAAGGATATTCCCGGTTCATTTGCCTTATCTGACATTTTATGGTTGAGTTGGCATTTTCAAAAATTACAGCGTTAAACATGGCATTTTAATGCCTGAAACAATAATTTTAAACTATTGTTTTTTCTCCGCCACCGGCATATTATACTGACGGGTTGCTTCTGCTGATATAGCTGACTTTTCAATTTTCACCTTGGTGTTGGTATCAATTTCAAGAACAAATGTCTTATCATTTACTTCAAGAATTCGTCCGTGAACTCCTCCAATAGTTACTACTTTATCTCCTTTTTTAATACTTTCTTTAAATGCTTTTTCTTCCTTCGATTTTTTCATCTGAGGACGAATCATAAAGAAGTAGAATACAACGATGATCATTACAATCATTACCAGATTATACATACCGCCACCTGACGGAGCTGCCTGAAGAAGAATAGTTGAGAACATTTTTTTAAATGATTTTATATATATTGATTATTTAAATTGATATTTTTTGGAGTAGATACAGAAATTACCTTTTAATGACTTCTGCACTTATTGTTAACACTTTTGTTGCAGGAATGGTATTTGCGAGCAGGGTAATTGTTTTAGCAATCTGCCCACCTTGTCCTTCACTGTTAAAAGTTACTTTTATCTTTCCTTCTTTACCCGGCTTGATTGGATCTTTTGGATATTCTGGAACGGTACATCCGCAACTACCGCTGGCCTGAGAAATAACAAGATCAGTATATCCGGTATTCTTAAAAGTGAATTCATGACTAACCACGGCGCCGGAGTTTAAAGTGCCGAAGTCGAAGCTGGTTTCAACGAAACTGAAGACAGGAAGATTTTTCTCCGCTTCACCATTTGCTGTTGCAGGATTTGATACTATTTCCGGTGAAACATGCGGATTGCCATAACTGTCCGTTTCAGCAGGTTTCTCTTTGCAGGAAGAAGCCATTATGATCAGAATACAAATAGTGCTTTTAAAAATAGAATTCATTTCAGATTTATATCATTTAACAATTAGTTATTCCATTAAACCACGACCGGTCGTCATAATTTTTCCGTCTTTTTTCAAAGCAATTACAATATTATCAATTACACCATTAATAAATCCTTTACTATTAGGGGTGCTGTAATCTTTAGAAATATCAATGTACTCGTTTATACTCACCTTAACCGGAATATTATTTAAATGTAATATCTCACAGAGCGCCATTTTCATCAGCAGAATATCCACTAATGCAATGCGATCCGTATCCCAGCTTTCTGTTCGCTCAGAGATTAGGCCGGTAAAATATTCGTCATTAGCAATCGTTTTTTGAAGCAGATCTTTCATAAACTGCAAATCTTCTTCTGCATCTTTATATAAATGCGCAATTTGAAAATTACCGTTTGTACCTCCTGAATCTATAGTACGAACCACCATTGCACAGATCACTTCAAATCCTTCTGCCCAATATATATTCTTTTCTTCTAATGTATGACGAACAAATTCTTTTTTGCTGATAATATCACCGGCAACATGGCGGGCGAAATCTATTTCTGTTTTTAAATCAGTTTGATTATTGGTAAGGTAGCTGATATAAAAAGGCATCTTACGTAATTCAAAAAAAGCTTTCTGTACCATTTCCTGGTCATCCTGCCAGGATATTTTACGGGTTTTTAACTGACTTTTATATGCAGGATTTTCATTGAGCCATTTAATGAATGTATTATCATTAAGGTAGCGAACCGCTTTTTTTCGTTCTCCGGTAAGTGCACTTGCCGGAAGATCGGCATAATATACTTCTTCCTGATGTGCTAACTCCGTATAAAAGCTGAGAAGCTGAAGGTAGAGATCGTACATTCTTTCAGTGCCTTTAACCAATTCTGATTCGGCGAAAGCGGCACTCTTATTATCTGACTGGTGCCAGGCATATAAAGCCTGCATGACACGAATTCGCAAATGCCTGCGTGAAAGCATAGAACGTTGATTTAACTACTGAGTAATGGGTAAGAGACGGGTAAATTCAGCTACTACATACTGCGCTTAACCATTCCAACATCACGTATTCTTTTCTCTGCCATATGCATTGCAGCAAGCTGAGTTGGAATTTTTTCTTCCCGTGATTTACGAAGAATTTCAAGGGTAACCTGATATATATGTTCTGTTTGTGTTAAGGCACGTTGACGATTGTAACCAATCATTTCGGAATAAACATTGATAAGACCACCTGCATTTATAAGGAAGTCAGGGGCATAAATAATACCGCGATCCATAAGCATTGGGCCGTGAACTCTTTCATCTGCTAATTGATTGTTAGCAGCACCGGCAATAACACTACACTTTAATTTTTCAATATTCTCTGTGTTAAGAGTAGCACCTAAAGCACATGGAGCATAAATATC
>JANOBN010000395.1:0-12724 GCA_031411675.1 Bacteroidota bacterium
CTTTTCTTTTGATACCATGTCTAATTTACACTCCAACGATTCAGAATATGATACAAAAGCATCATTTTCTTACATAAGAAGGAAACACAACTTTTTTTAATGGGAAAAGCAGCTAATATTTGATATGATGCTGTTGTTTAGGTTTTATACGGAGCCATTTTAAATAAGCTCACGAATATTCTGTTTTTAAATTACACAACGATTAAATCAGTTGCTATTCTTTGTATAAGGTGACCAATAACTTTTTTGATCTTATTAATTAAAGTAATTTCTGTTAATATTTTATTGTTTGACATTCTGATTCTTTAAACAATATTTGTGCAGGTTTCTTATTTAATTCTGTAAAAATGATTGTTTATTTTGTTCAATCTAACTAATAGTTAATGACAGTAATAAAGCAATTTATATATATAATTGATGGAAGTTAAAATGTGTGGGTTAAGGCTTTAGAGCCATAAGCAAAATGGGCGGCCGTTATTTATGGTCTTAAGCGAAAATTCTTCAAAAACAAAATATTTTTCTCTTTATAATTTTCAACCTTCGTTTTGTTAAAAAGTAGGTGCCATTGTTAAAAATTATCTCTTTGAGTTAACTCTATCTTTATCTTGATTTGTAGCCGGCTCTTCAAGTTGACTTTGATTTCCTAACTGGCTGAGCTACAATTCAAGGGGGATTTATTACGTTAATACATCAGCGGTCTGAAAAGCATTGCCGGGAATTAAACCCCCCAAAGCGAAAAAAAATAATTTATACCAACCACCAAAAATTTAAAACCCATGCAAGTAGTTAAAAGAGACGGAAAAACGGAGTCAGTTAAATTTGACAAAATCACGGCAAGAGTTCAAAAGCTATGCTATGGCCTGTCATCTGAACACGTTAGCCCGTTAATGGTTGCCCAAAAGGTAATTGAGGGGGTATACGATGGAGTTACCACTACTGAACTGGATAACCTTGCAGCAGAAACGGCTGCATCATTAACAACCCGCCATCCTGACTATGCCTTATTGGCCTCAAGGATAGCCATTTCCAGTCTGCATAAGAACACGAAGAAGTCTTTTTCGGAAACCATGCGCGACCTCTATAATTACATTGATCCTAAAACAGGCAAACAGGCAGGCTTACTGGCGGAAGATGTGATGGCAATCATGGATAAGCATGCCGATTTGTTGGATTCTACTATTATATACGACAGAGACTTTGGATATGACTATTTTGGATTTAAAACACTGGAGAAGTCCTATCTGCTTAAGCTTCATGGAAAAGTAGTGGAACGCCCACAGCATATGTTAATGCGTGTGGCAGTTGGTATTCATAAAGAAGACATTGATTCAGTAATTGAAACCTATAATTACATGAGTGAGCGTTGGTTCACCCATGCAACACCTACATTATTTAATGCCGGCACACCAAAACCGCAATTATCGTCCTGTTTCTTACTTTCTATGCAGAGTGACAGTATTGAAGGTATTTATAATACTCTGAAACAAACTGCACAGATTTCACAATCGGCAGGAGGTATTGGACTAAGTATCCATAATGTCCGGGCTACAGGATCCTATATACGTGGAACAAACGGAACCAGCAATGGAATTGTTCCTATGCTTAGAGTGTTTAACGATACTGCCCGTTACGTTGATCAGGGTGGCGGAAAGCGTAAAGGTTCTTTTGCCATTTATCTGGAACCATGGCATGCCGATATTTTTGAATTCCTGGATTTGAAAAAGAACCACGGTAAAGATGAAATGCGTGCCCGCGATCTTTTCCTTGCCCTTTGGGTACCGGATTTATTTATGAAGCGTGTGAAAGAGGAAGGAGAATGGAGTCTATTCTGTCCGAATGAAGCGCCGGGACTTGCTGATACTTACGGCGCAGAGTTCGAAATGCTTTATACAAAGTATGAATCTGAAGGTCGTGCGCGTAAGACTGTTCCTGCTCGTGAGTTATGGACAGCAGTACTTGAGTCGCAAATAGAAACCGGAACGCCGTACATGCTTTATAAAGATGCATGTAATGAGAAAAGCAATCAGAAAAATCTGGGGACAATTAAGAGTTCCAACCTTTGCACAGAGATTGTCGAGTATACTTCAAAAGACGAAGTTGCTGTTTGTAACCTGGCATCCATTGCCTTACCAAGATTTGTTATAAACGGTCAGTTTGATCATCAGAAATTATTTGAGGTAACTTATGTTATCACCAAAAACCTCAATAAAATTATTGATGTAAATTATTATCCGATACCGGAAGCACGAAATAGCAACATGCGTCATCGCCCGATTGGTATTGGAATACAGGGATTAGCAGATGCATTTATCCTGATGCGTTATCCTTTTGAAAGTGAAGAAGCCAAGCAGATGAACATCGATATATTCGAAACCATCTATTATGCATCCATGACGGCTTCAAAAGATCTTGCAAAACAACACGGCCCTTATGAGTCTTTCAAAGGATCACCGCTTTCTAAAGGTATTTTTCAGTTTGATATGTGGAATGTAAAACCATCTTCCCGTTGGGAGTGGGATGTGCTACGCGAAGAAGTTATGAAACATGGCGCAAGAAACTCTTTATTGCTTGCACCAATGCCTACCGCTTCCACTTCGCAGATTCTTGGCAACAATGAGTGCTTTGAACCTTATACAACTAATATATATAACCGTCGTGTTTTATCCGGGGAGTTTACAGTGGTTAATAAGCATTTACTTATCGATCTTGTTAAACGTAACCTGTGGAACAACGATCTTAAAAATAAAATAATAGCATCCGGGGGCTCCGTACAAACAATTGCAGAGATTCCGGAAGACCTGAAGGAGTTGTATAAAACAGTGTGGGAAATAAAGCAACGATCAATTATTGATATGGCTGCCGACCGCGGGGCATTCATCTGCCAGAGTCAGTCGTTGAATTTATTTATTGCCGAGCCAAATTTTGCTAAACTTACATCAATGCATTTTTATGCATGGGAGAAAGGATTGAAAACAGGTATGTATTATTTGCGGACAAAGCCTGCTACCAACGCTATTAAATTTACCGTTGATAAACAATACGAATTGAATCCTGAACTTGCAGCAGTAACTGCAACAACAGCAACTACCATTGATACTACCACTACAACAATTGTTGATCAGGATGGTGCAATGGATCAGATAAGCTGTTCACTTGACAATCCTGATGATTGTCTCGCATGTGGAAGTTAATGATTAACTGTTATATAGAACGAAAAGAGCCGGTAATTCCGGCTTTTTTTATTTAATGTCAATCAGCAATCAAAAAAAATCAATTTAAATTTAGTGTGATTATAACTTTGCTCCCAGTACACAAGTCTTTTTAATCTTTTTACTGTCACCATCTTTTGTAAAAGCTTCAATAAACAAAACGTAAATTCCCACAGGGGCTTTTTCATTGTCTTTGTTTATTCCATCCCAACTCCAAACTCCTTCTTCAGTACCCAGTAATTCACTACTTATCAGGTCAATAACCGGCCTTCCTGTTGAACTGAATATTTTTACACTTGCAGTATAGCCCGGTTTATCAAATTTGTAATGGATGTTTAATACATCACTCATTCCGTCATTGTCAGGAGAAAAAATTTCCGGATCAACGGATATTTCACTTCCATCAGAACCCGAAACACTATATTGAGAATTTTTTAATCCCGGTGTTGCAAAGCCGGAACTAGCCGATGCAGAATGCCAGTTACTGTTATCATCCGATGGTCGCTCCGGACTGATACGCTCGAGCGATACTCCTTCCTTATCATTTAAAAGAGGAAAATGCAGTTTATCTGTATATATAAAACGATCGATCTCCTTGCCGTTTTTATCAGTAAGCACCGCTCCTCCTGCGTCATCATTATAAGAAGGTAAATCAACAATATTAATAAATGAAGACAATGGTGCAGAGATATAAGTACTTCTGATATAAGAAGGGTCTTCCGTTATAACAGCATATGTACCGGGTAATAAAATATGGGACAAGGAAGTAATATCATTCGATACATTTATGGTGTTGGTAAAATCATTTGTATTTGCAATTTTCAATTCTTTCAGGTCAAGAGCTTTTGCAGAACGATTATATAATTCAACAAAATCAACACCTCCGGTATACGGATTAAATAGAATTTCATTGATAACAATATCACTACCTCTGGCAGTATCCGGCAATGCAAATGGAACCGTGGAATTGGTGGCGATAGTATTATTATTCAGATCTATTACATTATTAACGGCGAGTGTATAGATAGGTCCGGGTGAAAAATTAGTTGAAAAAGAAAGATGCACCAGCGATTTGTCGCTTGCATCCTGAACTGCAGTGAGAGGATTTCCTATTGATTGATTAACTGAATAATTTAAAACATTCTGTGCAGTAGAAGTCTGTACTTGCTCTGTAAATTTTAAATCAAGTGTGGAGGCTGATAAAACAATGGCCGATGAAATAGCCGGTGGCGTTGTATCAATTTCTATAAATCCGGAATAAAAATCATCAAAATAAAAATTAGTAGCATTACTGGAGGTATAGCTGCAAACCACACCGAAGTAAGAAGAAGAATTAAATGCAGCATCTGTACCCGATGCTTCGAAAGCATAATTGGTACCACCATTATAATCAATATATATTTTCCACTCAGCAGTTGTGCTTCGGGTAACTCTTATGCCAATAGCAAAAGAAGAGGCAATCAAACCATCGGAACATCGTGCAACTGAAGTTATAGTGGAACCGCTTTGACGGAATAATTCAACAGCATCGCTGCTTAATGACTCACCAAGCTGTAAATAATATCCGTTCAATGGGGCTTCTAAATCAGTCTGATCACTTACCAGATATATGCGGCCGTAATTGCTGGAAGAAGGGGAGAAGTTAAGACGGGTATAACAACGCCATTCAATACTGTCAAGGTTATTTTGAACAAGGGTGCTTGATAAATAGGATAAGCCTGTTCCGCTGCTGTTTAGTTGCAATTGTTGCTGGGCATTCACAGTAAACTGAATAACATCACCATTCCAGGTTGGATTGGAGGTGAAATTTCCATCGCTGAAATTTTCTAATACTTGCGCATTTGCTGAGATAATCTTCAACATCAAAAGTCCTAATAACGTATACCTCATGAAACCATATTTCAAGTAAAAGTAGAATCTTGAAGGCAGATATCAAAATCCATCTGACGTGTGAAAGAAAATAATCGGATATCATTGATGGCTTAATATTCCGGATTTTCTAATTGAAGTTACTTTTATGAAAGACCAGGGTTTAAACAAATCAAATTCGGAACATAAATTACTCTCTAACGTATCAGAATCTTTTGCAGATTTGCAGTTCCGTATCAAAAAAACACTATCGATTATGAAAGTTGCTGTAGTTGGTGCCACCGGCCTTGTTGGAAGCACAATGATAAAAGTACTGGAAGAAAGAAAATTTCCGGTAACTGAATTATTACCTGTAGCAACGGCAGCTTCAATTGGGAAGGAAGTGCTCTTTAATGGAAAACCTTATAAGGTGATTAGTGCACAGGAAGCTATTTCCCTTAAACCGGACATTGCTTTATTTTCGGCCGGGGGAACAACTTCGCTTGAACTTGCTCCTTTATTTGCTGCTGCCGGCATTACAGTTATAGATAATTCATCAGCATGGAGAATGGATCCGGGCAAGAAATTACTTGTGCCGGAAGTAAATGGTGATGTTGTTACCGGAGCAGATAAAATAATTGCAAATCCGAATTGTTCCACCATACAAATGGTAGTTGCATTAAATCCATTACATAAAAAGTATAAAATAAAACGTATCGTAGTTTCAACCTATCAGTCAGTTTCAGGGTCAGGGAAAAAAGGAGTTGATCAGTTGATGAATGAAAGACAAGGTAAAGAGGGTGCGCTTTGTTTTGCACATACAATTGATCTCAATATTCTGCCACATATTGATTCATTTCTGGAAAACGGATATACCAAGGAAGAAATGAAAATGGTGAGTGAAACAAAAAAAATAATGGGAGATGACTCGATACGAGTAACTGCAACTACCGTTCGTGTTCCTGTGAATGGCGGACATAGTGAAAGTGTGAATGTGGAGTTTGAAAAGGAATTTGAACTAAGTGATATCTATGCCATATTGAAAAGCTCACCCGGAATTATTGTGGAAGATGAGCCGTCGAAAAACAAATATCCAATGCCCATCAATGCAGAGGGGAAGGATGAAGTATTTGTAGGAAGAATCAGAAGAGATGAATCGCAGGCAAAAACTTTAAATATGTGGATTGTAGCAGATAATCTGAGAAAAGGTGCAGCGACTAATGCAGTACAAATAGCAGAATTACTTCTAAGCAAAAAGTTGATTTAATATTTACTTTACTAGCGCAAGTGGATTGGCAAGACCTGAATATTTTTTGAGGTCCATCTTAACGGAGCCCACCATAATTTCTGCTTCAGCACGAATAGGAATTCTGTTTTTATCATCTGTAACCCAAACCGTCATGCCATCCTGTTCTTTAAAAACACGACCTTCAAGCAACATCGGATGAAACGCAATACAACGGAATTTACCGGCTTTGGTTTTAATTGTTTCCTTGCCAATATATTTTATCGTTAATGGAAATGTTTCATCATCAAGATAAGTCATGATAGTAAAAGTATCACCCGGAGATGCATTGGTAAAGTCAAGCGTTCTTGCAAAGTAAAAAGCTGAAATGATATCCTGAACATGAGAAGGAGTGTTAATAGTTTTTTTCTCGCTCGATGCAGTCTTCTTATAATGATTAAAAACTACATTCTGTTTCTTGGAATAATCTCCTTCTTCAATCTTACGGATAAACATCCATGGGATGAGTGCTTCCTGATCAATAAAACTTTCATAACGGTCACGCACTTTAAAAAACCAATCAAAGGCTCCAACAGATCTTCCGGAACCAATCATATGCATGCATTTTCTGCCGTTAATTTCTCTAATATCTGATGAGATTTCCAGTTTGGCTTCACCGGCATCCATAAAACCATAGTGAACTCTGTATTCTAGTACCTCATTTGGCTGAAAAGCACCCATATTGATATTTCGCAGCGGCTGTGCTGACGATATGGCGGCAATTTGGAGTGCGATTACTAATATTAAGATGTTTTTCATTCTTCGTTTAGTTCTTCTCCCTGATTATTGAGAGCGTCACCGTTTTGCAAATGTTGTTCCAATTCTTCAGTTAAAGGGATATCCATTACCTCTTCAGCTGCATTAACCAGATTCTCCATGGTTGCTTCATGTTCCTGCGACATCATAGAATCTAACAGGTCAACAGGCGTACCAATTTCATTTTCAGCCATATGGAGGTCTTTCAGCTTCGGCAAATCCTTCACCGACTTCAGTCCGAAGTGATCCATAAAACTTTTGCTGGTGGCATAAATTAAAGGTTTGCCCGGTCCATCGCTTTTGCCTTGTATGACAATAAGTTCCTTTTCCAGCAGCTTCTGGATGCTGTAATCACAACTTACTCCGCGTATATGCTCCATTTCTGACTTCGAAATAGGCTGTTTATAAGCTATAATTGCTAATGTCTCCAAAGCGGCAGTTGAAAGTCGTTTCTTGGCTTTAATCTGAAGAAGCGTATTTACAGCTGTATGATATGCCTTCTTGGTAAGAAACTGATAGCCATCGGCGATCTCTATTAATTCAAAAGAATATTCATCATTGCTATATTGCTCTTTCAGTTCAGCCAGAACATCCTGTATATCCTGTTTGCTGAGTTCCCAGCTGTAAGCCGTCCTAAGACTTGTCTGAATTTCTTCAATGGTAATGTTTTGCTCAGCAACAAAGATGAGCGCTTCAATGTGTTGTTTTAATAGTTGCATTTTATTTTCGTATCAATTATCAATTTTCAAGTATAGGATTTGCAGGTAAAGTTACACTACAATATTCACAATTCTACCGGGAACTACAATCACTTTTTTAGGTTGATCGCCATTCAGGTATTTTTTCATTTCTTCCGTATCCATCACCTGTTTTTCAATCTCTTCTTTTGACAGGCTTAACGGGATATTTAACTTAAACCGGGTTTTGCCATTTACGGAAACCGGGTACTCATAACTATCTTCAACGAGAAATTCCTCCTTCCATTGTGGGAACACTGTTTTAGTGATACTTTGTTCATGTCCCAGTAATTTCCACAGCTCTTCAGTTACATGTGGTGCATAGGCTGAAAGAACAATGGTTAAAGGCTCTAGTATTGCTCGTTTATTGCATTTAAGGTCTGTTAATTCGTTTACACAAATCATAAAAGTACTTACTGAAGTATTGAAGGAAAAACGCTCAATATCTTCTTCCGCCTTTTTAATTGTTTTGTGAAGTATTTTCAATTCAGCAGCTGTTGGTGCTTCATCCGATACGTCAAACTGAAATGCTTTATTGTGATACAACCGCCATAATTTACGAAGGAAGTTAGATACACCGGAAATTCCATTGGTATTCCATGGTTTGCTTTGCTCTAATGGCCCAAGAAACATTTCATACATACGAAGGCAGTCGGCACCGTAATCCTGAATTATTTCATCAGGGCTAACAACATTCCATTTAGACTTCGACATTTTTTCAACTTCACTGCCGCATATATATAACTGATTTTCCAGAATAAAATCTGCATCGGAGTATTCCGCTCTCCATTGTTTAAATCCCGGAATGTTTAATTGATTATTCTTAACCAGACTTACATCAACATGTAAGGCAGTTGTTTCATATTGATCTTTTAATCCTGAAGAAACAAATTGGTTAGTTCCGTTTATCCGGTAAACAAAAGAAGAAATACCCTGAATCATTCCCTGATTAATCAACTTTTTTGCCGGCTCACTTACAGGAAGATATCCCAAATCAAATAAAAATTTAGTCCAGAAACGAACGTATAATAAATGACCGGTTGCATGTTCTGCACCACCAATATATAAATCTACATCCTGCCAGTAGTTTAATGCTTCTTTGGATGCAAACGATTTGTCATTTTGTGAACCCATATAACGCAGGAAATACCAGGAAGAACCCGCCCATCCGGGCATCGTGGAGTGTTCGTAAGCAAACTCTCCTTTGTACTTCCATTCCTTCGCCCTTGCCAATGGAGGCTCACCATCTTCCGTAGGCAAATATTTATCTACTTCAGGTAACATCAATGGCAGCTCTTCCTCCGATAAAGAATACGGAATATCATTTTTATAATAAACGGGAATCGGTTCACCCCAGTAACGCTGACGTCCGAAAATTGCATCACGTAAACGATAATTTATTTTTCCTTTTCCTAATCCGCGTTTTTCAATCTCAACAATCGCCGCTTTCATTGCTTCATGTCCGGTCATTCCACTTAAGAATCCGGAGTTGATCATGATGCCGTCTTTAGTAGCATCTGCTGCGAGACTGATATCAGCATCCTTAACAATAGGAGGAATAGCAATATTAAAATGCTTTGCAAAATCCCAGTCGCGCTGATCGCCTGCAGGAACAGCCATTACAGCACCGGTTCCATATCCTGCTAAAACATAATCGCCAATCCATACCGGAATTTTTTCATTGGTAAAAGGATGCAAAGCATAAGCACCGGTAAACGCGCCGGTAATTTTTTTCACTTCCGACATCCGCTCCCTTTCACTTCGGTTTTTTGCGTAATATATATATTCATCAACAGCCTTTCTTTGTTCAGCCGTGGTGATTACATCAACCAATTCATGTTCCGGGGCAAGGGTTAAAAAGCTCACTCCAAAAATCGTATCAGGACGCGTAGTAAAAACCCCAATTTTTAATTTAGAATTTAGAATTTCAAATTCCATGTATGCGCCTTCTGATTTTCCAATCCAGTTGCGTTGTGCTTCCTTTACACTCTCCGGCCAGTCAATAGTATTTAAATCGTTGAGTAACCTTTCTGCATATGCCGTGATGCGCAAACACCATTGCTTCATTTGCTTTCTTTCAACAGGATAACCGCCACGCTCACTAAAGCCATCTTTTACTTCTTCATTGGCAAGTACAGTACCTAATGCAGGACACCAGTTTACCCACATATCAGCAAGATATGCAAGACGGTATTTCAGCAATATATATTGTTGCTTTTCTTCATCATAAGCATTCCATTCATCGGCCGTAAAAAAATCCAAATGATCATTTACAGCTTTTACCGTAGCATTTCCTTCTTTTTCAAAAACAGAAATAAGAGCAGAAATATTTTTCGCTTTTCCGGCAGCATTATCATACCACGAATGAAACAATTGAATAAAAATCCATTGTGTCCATTTGTAATATGAAGACTCCGATGTGCGTACTTCCCGACTCCAGTCGAAACTAAAACCAATTTTATCCAGTTGTTCTCTGTAACGGGCAATATTTTGTTCCGTTGTAACCGCAGGATGTTGTCCTGTCTGAATAGCATATTGTTCTGCAGGAAGTCCGAAGGAATCGTAGCCCATTGGATGCAAAACGTTAAATCCTTTTAACCTTTTATAGCGGGAATATATATCGGAAGCAATATAGCCAAGGGGATGACCCACATGTAATCCTGCACCACTCGGGTAAGGAAACATGTCCAGCACATAGCACTTAGGCTTATTAGAATCGATTTCTGTTTTGTAGGACTGATGATTGCGCCAGTATTTTTGCCACTGGGCTTCCACCTCCCGGAAATTATACTCCATACCGGTTTTTTTAAAAGAGGCACGAAGGTACAGAAAATAGCAGCTAAAAATAGGGCTGTTGATATTCTTTGAGTATACCCTGAAAAAGGCCTCTGTCGATTCAATAGATTTGCAGGTAATATGGCGATGGAAAGTAAAATGGTCAGAAAAACGCAACGCACCTCCATGGTGTCCACCGTTTTAAGTATCTCATTGGTTTTGTTTATGTTAGGACTTCTAGGACTGCTCCTTTTTCATGCTAACCGAATTGCAGGTTATGTGAAGGAAAACATTGAGCTTAATGTAATGATTAGACCGGAGGCTGATACTTCAGAGATTCAGATCCTACAGGCTCGTATTACCGGAAACCCGATAGTGAAGTCCAGTACATTTACCTCACAAACAGCCGCTGCAGAGCAACTGAAGACAGAATTAGGGGAGGATTTTATTGGCTTTTTAGGGTATAATCCGTTAAATGCATCTCTGGAAGTGAGGATTAAGGCAGAATTTGCCGATACCTCAACCATCAATTCATTTATTAAAGGGCTGTCAGGTATTCCTGCAGTTTCTGAAATTAATTATCAGCCATCTCTGGTACAGGAAATCAATAGAAACCTGCGGACATTAACTATTATATTACTGGGATTCAGTGCTTTATTGTTTATTGTTTCCTTGGCGCTCATCAATAATACCATCCGTTTAAATCTCTATGCCCGCCGTTTATTAATTAAAAGTATGTTACTTGTTGGTGCCACCAAAGGGTTTATCCGTAAGCCATTTCTGCTGCGGAGTTTTGTGAATGGATTGTTCGGGGGTGTTTTAGCGTTAGTGCTTTTAGTAGCAACCGTATATCTGGTAGTAAAGCGTCTGCCGGAGCTAACCCTGATACAGGATTACACTGTTATGGGCATTATCGGGGCAGGACTTATTGTAGTTGGTATCCTGTTATCCCTCTTCTCCACTTTGTTCGCTGTGAATAAATACCTACGTTTGCGCTCTGAAGAGTTATTTTAATCATGGCAAAATCAAAAACAACAACATCCTCAACACCTGCACCGAAATCTTCGGCTGCTCCGTTGAAACATACTGCAACCACCGATGATTTAGCATTTGTGAAGCAGAATTATGTACTGATGATTATTGGAGTAGTATTCATTATTGTTGGTTATATGTTGATGGCAGGAGGTAAAAGCACAGACCCAAATGTTTTTAACGGCGATGAAATTTTCAGTTTTCGTCGTATTACACTGGCACCTATTGTGGTATTGATCGGATACTCCATAGAGGTTTATGCTATCGTTAAAAAAGCAGATTAATCAATGAATTTTGTTGAAGCAGTAATCTTGGCCATCATTGAAGGCCTTACAGAATTTTTGCCCGTATCAAGTACCGGACATATGATTATTGCTTCGTCATTGATGGGAATTGCGGAACAACCATTTACAAAAACATTTACAGTAGCCATTCAATTCGGTGCGATTTTAAGTGTGGTAATGTTGTATTACAAACGGTTTCTTCAAAGCATTAATTTTTATTTTAAACTGTTTTTAGCATTTATTCCTGCAGCTGTAATTGGGTTTTTGCTGGATGATTATATTGATGCATTATTGAGTAATGTAATGGTAGTTGGCTTTAGTTTACTGGTTGGAGGAGTTTTTATTTTATTCCTCGATAGTTTTATTAAAGAGAACAACGATGAAACCAGTAATGAGGTGACCGGTAAAAAAGCATTTATTATCGGATTGTTTCAATGCATTGCAATGATACCGGGTGTTTCACGCTCTGCGGCAACCATCATTGGTGGATTGTATCAAAAACTAAACAGGAGAACAGCAGCGGAGTTTTCTTTTTTTCTTGCAGTGCCGACTATGTTTGCGGCAACATTTTATAAAGTATATAAATTTTATAAAGAGGGAATTGGTATAGAACCCGATCAGATAAATATGCTTATCGTAGGTAACATCGTTGCATTTATTGTTGCGATTCTGGCTATTAAATTTTTTATCAGTATATTGAATAAATATGGCTTCAAATATTTCGGTATTTATCGAATTATTTTAGGGCTTGTTATTTTGATAACGATTTTCAATTAATCTATGATTCAAGAAAATTTA